>NZ_KV826440.1:0-119706 GCF_001835915.1 Streptococcus sp. HMSC034E12 | reverse complement strand
TTTTTTTGTTGCACTATATTTTACAATTTATCAAATAGAAAGGATACGTTATGAAGTTAATGATTTCAGCTGAAGATAAAAAAGCCCTAAGAGATTTTCATTATTCACTAGAATTTTCTGGAAAAGTAGTACTTGCTTCGGTGGCGTTGGTCAGTTTGGCTGTATTAGCAAGTCGTGCCTATTCTTCCAAAAACAAGAAAGGCTGCTGTTTGCATAAAATAGTGCAAAAGTGAGAATAATGAAATAATCAGGAAGGATAACTAAATGATTGGAAGTATGTTTGTCGGCTTCATTATTGGTCTAATTGCAGCAGCAATCACCAATCGTGGAGAACGAATGGGCTGTATCGGCAAAATCTTACTAGGTTGGTTTGGAGCCTGGCTTGGGCAAATGCTCTTTGGTAGCTGGGGACCTCATCTGTCAGATACAGCAATCATCCCTTCAGTGTTGGGAGCGATTATTCTTTTAGCTATTTTCTGGGAAAGAGGAAGCTGACTTCTAAAAATAGGAGTGAGACCGATACCTACGATTGCTAGTGCAGTCGCCCACAAAGGAATTAACATTTGAAAATGTTAATCTCAGCTTTCTTATTTCAAGGCTTCGGTACAAAATGTTCTGTATAGTCTCGCCCCACAAGGCGACTTAACTGTTTTTCAGACTGTTTAGATAGTGAATGCAGAAAACGAAGGTTTCATCAAAATTGCTCTTTGGAGTTTCAAAGGCGAATGAAGATGAGACTTGCTTCACAAGTTCTATCTACCACCTCAAAATGGTGCTTTGTTTTTGTGCGATAGCAGTTGCGTTAAAATTGCTTGTCATCATAAAGGAGTGCGTCTGAGACAGATTCACACGATAACTACAAAAAAAGAACAACCTTAATTTTCTGTTTATCAGAATGCCAAAGTTGTTCTTTTAATTTGTATTATTGAGTTATAGTGCTTTTATAAAGAAATTTTAATTAGGAATGCTGTTTTAGAACAGAGATTCCTTTTTATTTATTATTCAATCACTAACATGCCTTTTTTGATTGCGAAAGGATCTTTTTCATTGATGCGGTCATAGAACATAATGCCATTTGTATGGTCGATTTCGTGTTGCACGACAATGGCATTGTATCCTTTTAGTTTGATACGGTGCTTTTCACCCTCTTTATCAAAATATTCAACGGTGACACGCGCATGGCGCACGACATAACCAGGAACTTCACGGTCAACTGACAAGCAGCCCTCCCCTTCAGCGAGTGCGGCATCTTGAACAGAATGTGCCACGACTTTAGCGTTGTACATAACCGTTTGCAAAGCATAGGCTTCCTTTGGTGGATTGCCCTCTTTGTCTGGCAGGTTTGGCACCAATACAGCAATAATACGCTTTGACAGATCTAGCTGAGGTGCAGCTAGACCAACGCCGCCACGAAGCCCCATTTTTTCAGCAGTTGCAGGGTCTTGTGAATTTCTCAAAAATTGGAGCATTTTTTCACCCAAGATAACTTCTTGCTCTGTAAGTGGAAAGGTGACATCCTTGGCGACTGCCCGAAGCGTTGGATTCCCTTCACGAATGATGTCATTCATATCAATCAAGTGAGCTGGTTTTGTTAATTTTTCAATAACAGACATGTTTTCTCCTTCGTTCTAAAAATGGATTTCTATTCCAAATTAAATTCTTTGTATATGATAAATATAACACAAAATAAAGGAGAAAGAAAGAAATCGGAATAGCGTGTAATGAATATGTGGAGAAAACACGAAATAAATTAGTAAAAAATTAGTCTATTTTGCTTGATATTTAGTTGGATACTAAACTATTATTAGTAACAAAATAAATTACTTTTTAGGAGGGACAAAAAATTGAAAATTCTACTATTTGGAAATACGGGATATGTAACCAAAAAGTTTATACAAGAAGCTTTTCCAAAGGATACGGTTTATCTTTTGGGAGAAACAGATTTAAAAAGTTCAAAAAAAATTAAAATTGACAGTTTTTCCGAAAACAAAAGAGGCCATTGATATGTTGGATAAATTGAATGATAAGTCAACGACAGGCGATAAAATGTTAGAAAAATATTTTGATGCCGAAAACATCCAATATTGGTTAGCTTTTCAGATTTTAATGGGAAACATTGACAATCAAAATCGGAATATGTTCCTTTATAGCCCACAAAATGGAACTCGTTGGTATATTTTACCTTGGGATTTGGACGATTCTTTACGGAAAGGCGAGAGAGAACTTCGTAGGTCGGGTGCGCTGGGACAAAATTCTTGGCGTTATGGTGTGAGTAATTATTGGGGGAATCTCCTTTTTCAACGATTGCTAAAATCTGAAAGATTTAGAACGGGTTTGGATAAAGTGGTTGATAAATTATATAGAAATCAACTTAGTCCTAACAGTATCGGTGACTTGAGCAAGCAATATGCGAATATTGTCAAACCATATTTAAGTCGTATGCCAGATGTGGAGCGTATGCCTATAAAAGAGGAGCAATATGACAAGAATTTAAATGAATTACCAAAGGAAGTTGAAAAAAATTATCAAGATTATAAAAATAGTTTGCAGTCTCCTCAACCATTTTATATTGACCAGCCAAAAGTTGAGAATGGGGAACTGGTTCTTAAGTGGATGTCATCATACGATTTTAACAATAAAGAAATCACTTATCATGTAGAATTAGCTAAGGAGCCTAACTTTAAAGATAAGATCCTTGACAAGAAAGGTCTAACAGAGACAAGTGTCACTACAAAACATCTTCCAAAAGGTCAATATTTTATGCGCGTGATTGCTACAAATTCTGATGGTAAATCTCAGGCTTCTTTTGAACAATATCGTGTGGATACTACCAGTCTTTTTGGCGTTTTAAGTTTTTATGTGATGGAAGATGGTAAGATAAAGGTTGATGTTTATGAAAATAAATAAAGAAGAACAGTTTCGTCATGAAAGAAAATACCTGATTGATCTGAAAGAAAAAGAACTATTGACGCAACGCTTTGGCTCCATCCTATCTTTGGATAGACATGCTCAAAATGGTGGGTATACTATTCGTAGTCTGTACTTTGATGATTACTGGAATAGTGCTTATGAGGAAAAAGAAGCGGGAATTTTGATGCGTAAAAAATACCGTATTCGGATCTATAATTTTAGTGACCGAAGTATCAAATTGGAGCGCAAAAAGAAATTTGGACAGTATATTTATAAAGAAGCAGCTCCTTTAACACGAGAAGAGGTAGAAAAAATTCTTGATGGTAACTATAATTTTCTTCTCCATAGCCCCTATTTGTTGTGTAGAGAATTTTATGTTGAATGTGTGGCAAATATGATGCGACCTCGTGTTATAGTAGACTATGAACGAGAACCTTGGGTTTATGACACAGGAACAGTTCGATTGACGTTTGATTCAAATGTTCGAGCTGCTATTGGTAGCTATGATATATTTGATCCATCGTTGCCGACGCTGCCGATATTGCAGCCAGGTAAATTGGTTTTTGAAGTCAAATATACAGAATTACTACCGCAAATTATAAAAACTATCATTCCGCCACAAGCTTCCGAGTTTCTTGCCGTATCCAAATATGTATTGTGTTATGAAAAAACAGCCTACTTACATGATTTCGGATACTGGTATGATACAGACCACTAGTAGAGGAGAAAAAGATGAGTGTTCAAGATATCATTAAAAAATCTGTCTTACAATCAGAAAATTTCACAACCCAAAATATTAGGAAAATTGTTGCGACCTTACTATTAGCCATTGCACTAGGAGCTTTCATTTACTTTGTTTATCAACGATTTTTTACCGGCGTTGTCTATTCTAGAAGTTTTGCCATGACCTTAGTTGGAATGTCTATTTTAACAGCGATGGTAACACTAGCTATTAGCTCCAACATTTGGTATGGTAGGGGCGCTGTCTATCGTTCGTTATCGTACAGCGGTTAAGGATCCGATGGACTTGCTTTATCTGTTCTGGGCTATTACAACAGGAATCACTGTTGGAGCGGGCATGTACATTTTGGCAATTGTAACGGCAACTGTCATTTTTGGAATGTTAATCATTTTTAGCAAAATGCAGGGGCAAGGAAAAGTCTATATTGCTGTTATCCATTATAAAGGTGATGAAACGGGCGATAAAATTATTCAGGCTTTTGGAAAAATGAAATATTTTGTTAAGTCAAAAACGATGCGAGGAGATACTGTCGAAATGGCAGTAGAGGTCTTTTGTCAAAAAGAGAATTTTGTTTTTGTAGAGCAAATCCGGAATATTGATCAAGTTTCGGATGTGACTCTGATTCAATACAATGGTGAATATCACGGATGATGAGAATGAACAGAATAATACCAATTTGTTTAGATGTTTTAGCCCTCCTATTTATTTGTGTAGTGCTTTTTTCTCCTTCTTTTAAAAAAGGTAGAAAACGAGTGGAGCAGAATTTTACTTACTCTGATAAAGCACTAGCCAATCCTCTGATGGGCTATGCTCCTTCAGCTAAGGAATCAGAAGTAACTAAGGATGTTCAGTTGGTTTATATGGATGTAACTTGGAAAGAATTGGAGCCTAAAAAAGGGGTATATGCTTGGGAAGCCTTAGAAGCAAAAAATCAGCTTAAACGCTGGTTAAAAGAAGGAAAGCATGTTGTTTTTCGCTTTGTTTTGGACTATCCTCGGAAAGCCACTCATGAGGATATTCCTTCTTGGTTAATCAAAAAAATGTCTGATCCGGGAGACCGCTATACTTCTTCCTATGGAAAAGGTTTTTCTCCTAATTATGAGGATAAAAAACTTCTTCAATATTATCAAAAAGCAGTTGAGGCGATGGGGAAGAGATGGGCTGATTCAGGACAAATTTCTTTTATTGAGCTAGGGGGACTAGGTCATTGGGGAGAGTGGCATGTGAATGACGAAGCCAATATTCGGAAGTTGCCAGAAGCGGCTATTCGTGAAAAATATATTACCCCTTGGATAGATGCTTTCCCAGAAGCGAATATTTTGATGCGGCGTCCGTTTACAGTAGCTAAAAAATATGGGTTTGGTCTTTATAATGATGTGGTTGGGGACGAAGAAAGTAAAAAAGTTTGGTTAAATTGGATTAAATCTGGTGGAGATTATGATCAGGAAAATGCAAAAATGGTTTAGTCCCTATGCCAAATGCCTGGCAAACTGCTCCTATAGGTGGTGAATTAACCAGTTCAGCTACTATGAAAACTCTCATGGGGAAAAAGCTGAAACAGATCATCAAAGAACTTCAGGAATCTCATACTACTTTTTTTGGTCCTAAAATTGCTGAAAGGATAGACAATGATAATAGTGGCTATAATGAAATCTTGAAAAACATGGGCTATCGTTTATGGGTTCCTCAGATGACTTTGACATCTGGTAAGACATCTACTCAGTTGACGATGACATTAGCAAATAAAGGAGTTGCCCCCTTTTATCGCAATTGGAAAGTGAAAATTTATGTGCTCAACAGAATGGGTGCTATTATTGAAAGTAAAACCGTACCGATTGCTTTAACAAAAATCTTACCTGATAAAGAACAAAAGGTGCAAATTTCCCTTTCAACTGTTAACGTGACTGGTGAAGGAAATGGATACAAAATCGCTTTGGGAATAGTTTCTCCTCTCACTAAGAAACCAGCTGTTCGATTTGCCAATAAAGGACAGGAAAGAGAAAAATTGATGACTTTGTATGAAGATTGAGACTAAGCAAACCAACGTTGTATTCTTATTTACGGCGTTGGTTTTTTATGTCAGAATTAGATTGCGTCTTTTCATAAAAAACTGTATGATAGGGATAGTGTGATTTTAGAAAGAAGATAAGATGAAAAGATTCATGGAGAAAGCTAGTATTCTGGCTTTATCATTTGTGTTGACAACGGCATTTTCAATTTCCAGCGCTTTACCGGCAATGTCTCAGTTTTATAAGAATTATTCCTCTAGTCAGGTAGAGTTATTAGTCTCCTTGCCGTCTATTGGGATTATGTCTTTATTACTTTTTAATAGTATTTTGGAGCGTTTTTTATCTGAGCGGCAAATGATTATACTAGGACTATTGTTGTTTTCTATTTGTGGCCTCATCCCATTTTTCAATCAAGCTTATGGTCTCGTTTTTGCTTCGCGATTTATTTTTGGTTTAGGGCTAGGTATGATGAACCCTCGAGCAATTGCGATTATTAGTGAGCGATTCCAAGGGAGAGAGCGTGTGCAGATGTTGGGCTACCGTGGGTCAGCAGAAGTTGTTGGGATGGCTTTGCTGACTTTAGCGGTCGGGCAACTCTTGCGTTTTGGTTGGACAACTACTTTTCTGGTTTATACAGTTGGCTTTATTGTTTTAGCATTGTATCTTTTGTTTGTTCCTTATGAAAAAAGCAAAGTCGATAAACATAAGTATCTCAAGTCTGCTCAGAAAATGACCACAAAACAAGTGCGTTTAAGCATATTGTTGGCTTTTATAGCTGGAATGATTGTGTGTACCAATGTCGCTATCAATTTACGTATTCCAAGTCTTGTCTTACAGAATAAAATGGGAAGTGCTGAAACAGCGAGCTTGATTCTCAGCTGTATGCAGCTTATCGGGATTCTAGCTGGTGTTAGCTTTGCTAGTCTAGTGAGTTTACTGAAAAATCGCTTATTGACAGTAATGGGAATTATTTTTGGTCTCAGTCAAGTGATGATTGGTTTTTCGAGCCACATTTGGTTCTTAAGTTTAAGTGCTCTGTTGGCTGGTTTTGCTTATAGCGTATCTCTAACAGCTGTATTTCATATTGTATCAGAGAAAATTCCTGCCCATTTAGTCAATCGTGCAACAGCGATTGTTGTCTTGGGTTGCAGTAGTGGTGCTTCAGTATCAACATTCGTCCTATCCTTGATTGGAATCATTTCTTCTGTTCCAACCTTTATTTTTAGTGTACTAGGGGTTCTCATGATAGCAGTATCCATTTTAGCTTCTTTTGTCACTTATCAACAAAATGAGGGAAAGGATGCGATTAGATAAGTTTTTAGTAGAAATGGGCTTTGGCTCACGAACAGAAGTCAAACGCCTATTGAAAAAGAAGCAAGTTTTGGTGAATGGAAAAATAGAAACATCTGCGAAAATTCAAATAGATGAAAATCAGGATGAAATTTCGGTTAATAACCAAGTTCTGATCTATAAAAGATTTGTCTATTATCTTTTGAATAAACCCAAAGGTGTCATTTCTGCTACCGAAGATGATAAGCATCGAACAGTTTTGGATTTGCTGGATGAAAATGCACGCCAGAAAGCAGTCTTTCCAGTCGGATGGCTCGACATTGACACTCATGGTCTTTTGTTATTAACCAATAATGGAGCTTTGGCACACGCTATGCTGTCTCCTAAAAAGCATGCAGCAAAAGTTTATCGTGCAAAGGTAGATGGGATTATAACTGAAAAAGATGTGGAACATTTTGAAGCAGGAATAGAACTCAAGGACTTTACCTGTCAGCCTGCAAAATTGACCATATTAGAAGTGAATGAAGAATAGCAAACTTCTCTGGTGGAGATTATAATTTCTGAAGGAAAATTTCACCAAGTGAAGCGAATGGTTCAAGCATGTGGCAAAAAAGTAACTGACTTGGAACGCCTTTCTATGGGACCATTAACTCTGGATAGAAAGTTGGAAATAGGAACGTTCCGTCGTTTGACAAAAGAAGAATTAGAAAAACTCACTATTTTTGGTGTAGAACTCTAAGCCGGAATGTCCCATTTGACAAAACCTTTTCTTCTTGGTAGAATAAGGATGTCGTTAAAGACAAATAACTTTTTCTTGGTATTAGGTGGGCCAAGCCTAACACTCGGATGAAGCGTAAAGAAAAGGAGTCTATCATGGCAATCTCAAAAGAGAAAAAAAATGAAATCATTGCACAATATGCACGTCACGAAGGTGACACAGGTTCAGTTGAAGTACAAGTAGCTGTTCTTACTTGGGAAATTAACCACCTCAACGAACACATCAAGGTACACAAAAAAGACCACGCTACTTACCGTGGATTGATGAAAAAAATCGGTCGCCGTCGTAACCTTCTTGCCTACTTGCGTAAGAACGACGTTAACCGTTACCGTGAATTGATCAACTCACTCGGACTTCGTCGTTAATTCAATTAAAAGTCTCTCATGAAAATGAGAGCTTTTTTTACCATTAGAAATAGAAATGTGTCAGAGTAAGCATATCCTTTGACTGTTGTAATAACTATTGATACAATGTATTTATAAAAATAATTACAAATGTAATTGAATAATAAAAAGGAGAATGACCATGATTGAAATCACTTATTTGGATGCTAGTAAGCAAGAGAGGGTTATAACGTTTGAAAGCTATCAAGAATTTGAGCAATCTCAACAGGCCTGCTTGATCAATGTAGCAGATTATTATCCGGTTCAAAAGCTGCTTGTTAATGGACACGAATTGGATTACCAAGGGACTTACGGTGATGTTTTCTTTTATCTAATGAAGCAAGATTTAAATCAATACAAATAAAAGTGAGGTAAAATGATGACAAAAGCTATTACTGATGCAACGTTTGAAGCAGAAACAAAGGACGGTCTTGTTCTTATTGACTTTTGGGCTACTTGGTGTGGACCTTGTCGTATGCAAGCTCCTATTCTAGAAAAACTTTCCGTAGAAATTCCAGAAGATGAATTGAAAATCGTGAAGATAGACGTTGATGAAAATCCAAATACCGCACGACAATTTGGTATTATGAGTATTCCGACTCTCTTATTTAAAAAGAACGGTCAAGTTGTGAAACAAGTCGCCGGGGTACATACAGCAGCACAAATCAAGCAAATTGTGGCAGAATTAGGATAAAGCATAAAATCCGCTTAGTTTTTAAGTGGATTTTTAGGTGCCTGAAAACTTTTAGTCACTAGGATACCTAAAAGAGATTCTTGAGGATTCTAATAAAACTCAAAATAAAGCATTGACTTATTTAAAATTAAGTGTATAATTACATTTAATAAAAAATTAAGTGATTGCTTAACGAAGAGAAAGCGGATATAAAATGAAACGAATATTGCAAAATAAACTGTTTATGGGAACTTTCGTCTCGGATATGTTGTCTAATTTTGGAGATATACTCTATTATTTGGCTTTAATGAATTATGTTCTGCTATTGCCAGAAGCAAAATTTGCAATCTCTTTAGTGACTTTATCTGAAAGTTTGCCTTTTCTAACGATGATTTTCATGGGCATGTGGGGCGATCGTACTAAGAAGAAAGTAGATACGATTTTGGCGACGCTTCTGTTTCGGACAGGGCTGTATCTGCTCATTGGTCTGGCTATGGGCTTTCAGCCAGCTTTATGGGGAGTGATTTTAGCTGTATTGGTCAATCTTTTATCTGACCTAGCTGGTCAATATGAAGATGCTTTGCATATACCACTCAGCCTTCGTATTATTCCATTGGAAGATCGTGAAGCCATGTATGCCTTTCGTCAAGGAGCAAGCTCTATCCTAAAGATTCTCTTTCAGTCCAGCGGAGCAATTTTAGTTGGGCTGATGAGTTACCAATACCTTGCATTTTTTAATGCTGGAACTTTTGTAGTTAGTGCTTTGATAATGTTGATACTTCGTCCCAGTTTAAATAATCTGCTCAAAGATAATCGAATTCATTCTTCTGTTGATAATCGTGAGGGAGAGAGGCATTTTATTAAAAATACATGGAATAGTTTGCAGCAATCTTATCAAACTGTTCAGAATATCTCCGTCTTAAAGACTTCTATTTTTACCATTGCTGGTTTAAATGCTGTATTTGCAGCAGAGAATGCACTGCTCCTCCTAAATATGAAAGAAAATCCCAGTTTTGCATTTCTCAATCCAGCCACAACTATAGCAACCGTTACAGTTGTAACTTTGATAGGAAATATTTTGGGGAGTGTTTTGGTAACGACCTTATTAAAAAAAGTAAGTATGGAATTTTTGCTGAAGATTTCCGTATTCATGCCTCCTGCTCTCTTTATTGGTTTTTTACTCCACAGTATTTATATTATTTTCTTGGTGAATTTTTTGACAATGGTTATCGTAGGCATTTTTCAGCCGAAGATGAATGCTTTTGTCATTTCATCGCTTCCTGAGAAGCATTTGGCGACAATCAGTGCGGGGATTAGTAGTTTTTCCACATTAGGTTTAGTTCTTTGTCAAATGCTGGTAGCAGTTTTAGTGACGTTCTTGTCATCAGCCCAAATTGCTTTCTTATTTTTAATATTATCATCGATTTTATTCTTTTATACACTGAAAGTGCCCAAAAAAATGCTAAACAAGTGATGCAATAGCTTTCCAAACAGTTTACTTGTTAGGGTGAATTTGATAAGATAACACTAAAGAAGGAGTAAAGATAATGGTGGAAGTACAGTATTCAGAACAAGCAAGTGATTTAATGGAGCAGTTTTCTCTATCTACTCTGATACAGGATAGAAGAGAGACTATCGAAAGTTTTAGTGGCAAAGAGCGTGAGCTTTTTAAAGATGTTTTTCCTATAATGGAAGAGCTTCGCCTTTTGTTTCAACCTTATAAGGAAAAAATGGAAACCTATTATTTGACTGGTTATGGAATCACCTTGCTGCAAAGTTGCTATTTGGAGATGGTAGATAAGGGGCTGACGCCCAAATCGGTTGAAGCGGTACATGCCTACTGTTTGCAGCTAGATGCCGAAGCGATAAGAGAACAGCTAAAAGGTCTCTTAAACACAGGTCCTGAGCACATGGCTAAAAGTGGAGATTTTTGGGATTATTTAGAAGCATCATCTATTAAATCAGAAACTAAGTGGTATTTCAGTCAATTTTATCGGAAGCCACTTGAAGCTATGAAAGAGTTAATAGAATTGTCTCGGGAACTTATTCCGCTTTACCAGCCTTACTTGGAAAAAAGTGCTGCTGAACGTAGAGCTTATGCGTCATCCTTTTCATTGGAGAATACCATTGCAGAGTCTGCTAGCCTATCTCATTTTGATTGGAATTTTAAAGAAAATCAATTTATTAGGCTTTATGTTGTCAGTCCATGGGTGGTGCAGTTTGCATCTTATTTTAGTGAAACAGAACCGAGTGAGAGCCATTATTTTATCGTTTCTTGCCGCATTGATCAATTACTTAAAAGTGGAACAGAACTGGATATGGATACGTTTGCCGCAGTTCTCAAGGTACTTAGTGATAGCACACGCTATAATGTTATGGTAGAATTAGCTAAACCGTATGCAAAGAGCAAACGGATTGCTGAAGAGTTAGATATTACTGGAGCAGCAGTTTCTTTTCATACTCAAAAGCTCATCAATGCAAAACTCCTGCTTTTTAACCGTGACCATAAAGATGTGAAATATGATGTAAATAAAAGTTTACTTAGAGAAATCATTGCCAAGCTGACGAGTGACTTTGGCTTGGAAGAAAAGTGAACAGAAAGATCTTTAGATTAGTTACAGACGAAAAAAGAGGCTGGGGCAAAAGTCCTTAACCTCGTCAGATTTTTATGAGTTTCTTGCAAGTCGCAGTGGTTGAGTAGGTTCTATTCGGTTGATAAATAAACCTTTACAGCCCTACTCAACTGTGCGGGGGTGGGACGACAAAATCAAATTTCTTCGAAATTACCGATTTTTGTCCCACTCCCTTTTGAATAGTTTCTGTTATTCTTCCAATTCTTCGCTGTATGCAATAATCTGATCAACTGTGTCCGACAGGAATTGAATGGTATCACGGAGTGGTTTATCAGTAGAGATATCCGCGCCAATGATGCGAGCAGATTCAAGAGGCGTTGTGCTTCCGCCGGATTTGAGGAAGTTGAGCCAATCGCGGGCTCCATTTTCAGAATTTTTCAAATGAAGATAACCAGCAGTTGAGATAACGAGACCTGCAGAATAGGTATAACTGTACAGTCCCATGTAATAGTGACTTTGGCGCATCCAAGTAAGTGCAGCATCGTCATCAATTTCCACCGCTTCCCCCCAGAATTCGGTCAGAACTTCTTTCATAATACTGTTCAGTTTAGCAGCACCAAAGGTTTCGCCGGCTTCAATCAGATTGTAAACACGGCGTTGGAAAGCTGCTTCCAGGAGGTGAGTGATGAAGTTATGGAAGTAGGTGTCAGTTAAGCGATGCGCAAGAGCAAAGCGTTTTTGGCGTGGATTGTCAAATTGATGTTCCAAATAGTCGCTAAGTAAGAGTTCGTTGAAGGTAGAAGGAGCTTCTACGTAATAGGTAGACATGTGGGTATTGAAATAGCTTTGACTATTGTCAGAGAAGATGAACTGACCAGAGTGGCCAATTTCATGAATCAGAGTATACACATCACTCATACGGCCTGTCCAGCTCATGAGAACGTACGGGTGCACACGATAAGGGTCAGTTGCATAGCCTCCGGAGTCCTTGCCGGCATTAGCTGCAAAATCCACCCAGCGCTCTTTTTGATAATTGGCAATTTCGCACGTGTATTCTTCTCCAAGTGGAGCAACGGACTTCATTACTAGTTCGTAAGCGTCATCAATAGTGACATCAGGATTAAGTGCGCTGTCCAAGTCCAATTTCCAATCTGCAAAGGTCATTTTTTCAAGACCGTTGATTTTAGCAACGTGTTTGAGAAACTTTTGTGCAACAGGGGCGAATTCTGTCATGATGAGGTCAATTTGCCGGTCAAACATAGAACGGTCTACCTCTTGCTCAGCCAAAAGATAGTCAAAAACAGAGTCATACCCCCGCATATCAGCAATCAGCTTTTCAGATTTCACTTGAGCCAGATAAGCTGCAGCAGCAGTATGTTGATGTTTGCGAAGTCCAGCTGAGAAAGACCGGAAAGACTTTTCACGGACTTGAGCATTTTCGTGATTTTGGTAGAAATTTTCGTAGCTGATAAAGCTATTCTTATAAACTTTTCCGTCTACTTCAAAATCCTCCATGGCAAAATCACCTGCCCTCATTTTGGTGTAAATGTCTTGTGGGCTGTAAAAAACTTCACTGAGATTTGTCAGAGCCTTTTCGACATCGGCACCTAAATAGTGAGCTTTTTGAATTTTTGCTTGACGAATTGCAGCAGTCAAATGCGGTAGTTGTCCGAGACGGTCGAGTACTTTTTCATTGGCATTTACCAAAGCTGCGTCAAAGAAGCTAAGCGCAACGCTGGCTTCTGTTTCAAAATCTGTACCAGCTTGCGCAATCTGTGCAAAGCTTTCATCACTGTAGTCCGTTGTTTGCGGCATAAAGCTGTAGTTGCCAATATGGCTTCTTTGAATGTAGATTTGCTCCAATTCAGCAAAAGCCTTTTCAAAATCCTCAAAAGTATGGAGGTTATCCTTATAATCACGTGTGAATTGGTTAATGTCCTCACGCGTTTTTTCAATCGCCCGCAAGAAATCCTCTCGGTCTTGATAGAGGGCTGTTAAGTCCCACAGCTCCTTTTCTGGAAATTCAGAACGTTGTTTTTGTTCAACCATAAATCTATTTCTCCTTGTCATTAACTTTCTTCTAGTATAGCAGAAAATAAGAATAATAGATAACATTTCAAAAATTCTTGTTAAAAAGCTATTTTAAGGCTTTTTCTTTTGGTGTAAAATATGATAAAATAAAGTTTATACGTGCTTGATACAAAGATGAGGATTTAAAGGCTTATTAGGGACAATCCTTGTTTATTTCAAAAGTACAGCAGATGAATATTGTGAGCGTTTAACGAGATTTGCGACAGGAACTTGTTAAATCGGTATTATTTGGCAAGAGGCTTTGACTTAGCAAGGCATTTAGCGATTAGCGTAAACTTATTAGGTACTAAGTACCAATCAATTTTAATGCTTTGTATCTTGATCTTTGTAGGCAAGACGTATAAAAAAATTAGAAATTGAGTATAAGCTCAACGAGGAATATATATGACAAAGCAAGTATTTAAAACCACTTTTGCTGGCAAAGAATTAGTGGTTGAAACTGGACAAGTGGCGAAGCAAGCGAATGGTAGCGTAGTGGTGCGCTATGGTGAAAGTACCGTTCTGACAGCAGCCGTTATGTCAAAGAAAATGGCGACTGGCGATTTCTTCCCGCTTCAAGTCAATTATGAAGAAAAGATGTACGCAGCTGGGAAATACCCTGGTGGCTTTAACAAGCGCGAAGGACGCCCTTCAACGGACGCGACTTTGACCGCTCGCTTAATCGACCGTCCCATTCGTCCCATGTTTGCGGAAGGTTTCCGCAATGAAGTTCAGGTTATCAATACCGTTCTTTCTTATGATGCGGATGCTTCAGCACCTATGGCAGCTATGTTTGGTTCATCTCTTGCGTTATCAATCTCAGATATTCCTTTTAACGGACCAATTGCTGGTGTACAAGTTGGCTATATTAATGGAGAATTGGTTATCAATCCAAGTCAAGAACAAAAAGAAGCTTCGTTATTGGAATTAACTGTTGCAGGAACTAAAGAAGCGATCAACATGGTAGAGTCTGGTGCCAAAGAATTGTCAGAAGAAATCATGTTGGAAGCTCTTCTCAAAGGGCACGAAGCAGTCAAAGAATTGATTGCCTTCCAAGAAGAAATCGTTGCTGCAGTTGGTAAAGACAAAGCAGAAGTAGAATTGCTTCATGTGGACACTGAATTACAGGCTGAAATCATCGCAGCCTACAACAGCGACCTCCAAAAAGCGGTTCAAGTGGAAGAAAAATTGGCTCGTGAAGCTGCAACTCAAGCAGTTAAAGACCAAGTAACAGCAGTTTGCGAAGAAAAATATGCAGACCATGAAGAATATGAACGCATCATGCGTGATGTGGCTGAAATCTTGGAACAAATGGAACATGCTGAAGTGCGCCGTTTGATTACAGAAGACAAGGTGCGTCCTGACGGTCGTAAGGTTGATGAAATTCGTCCACTAGATGCTGAAATTGACTACCTACCACGTGTGCATGGTTCTGGTCTCTTTACTCGTGGGCAAACTCAGGCTTTATCTGTTTTGACCTTGGCACCAATGGGCGAAACACAAATCGTTGACGGTTTGGATCCAGAATACAAGAAACGCTTTATGCACCACTACAACTTTCCACAATACTCTGTAGGAGAAACGGGTCGTTATGGTGCACCAGGTCGTCGTGAAATCGGTCATGGAGCACTTGGTGAACGTGCACTTGCGCAAGTTCTCCCTAGTCTAGAAGATTTCCCTTATGCAATCCGTTTGGTAGCAGAAGTTCTTGAGTCAAATGGTTCCTCTTCACAGGCCTCGATTTGTGCTGGGACACTTGCTCTCATGGCCGGTGGGGTACCAATTAAAGCACCTGTAGCCGGAATTGCTATGGGGCTCATTTCAGATGGTAGCAATTACACGATTTTAACAGATATTCAAGGCTTAGAAGATCATTTCGGAGATATGGATTTCAAGGTGGCTGGTACACGTGAAGGAATTACTGCTCTTCAAATGGATATTAAGATTGAAGGAATTACTGCTGAAATCTTGCAAGAAGCATTGGCTCAAGCTAAAAAAGCACGTTTTGAAATTTTAGATTTGATTGAACGTACAATTCCAGCTCCTCGTCCAGAACTCGCTCCAACCGCTCCAAAAATTGATACCATCAAGATTGATGTTGATAAAATTAAGATTGTCATCGGTAAAGGCGGTGAAACGATTGACAAGATTATCGCAGAAACAGGTGTCAAGATTGACATTGACGAAGAAGGAAATGTTGCTATTTACTCTAGCGATCAAGATGCGATTAACCGTGCCAAAGAAATCATTGCAGCTCTTGTGCGTGAAGCAAAAGTAGATGAAGTTTATCATGCCAAAGTGGTTCGGATTGAGAAATTCGGTGCTTTTGTCAATCTCTTTGACAAGACAGATGCCTTGGTGCACATCTCAGAAATGGCTTGGACGCATACTAATAAGGTTGAAGATTTGGTACAACTTGGTGATGAAGTAGATGTCAAAATCATCAAGATTGATGAAAAAGGCCGTATTGATGCCTCTATGAAAGCTCTTCTTCCTCGTTCTCCAAAACCTGAGCATGATGAAAAAGGTGAAAAGTCTGAGCGACCTCACCGTCCACGTCACCATAAGGGCCACAAACCTAAGAAAGAATTTACAGAAACACCAAAAGATTCAGAATAAGAAAAGGAGAAATGTATGGGATGGTGGCGCGAAACCATTGATATTGTAAAAGAAAATGATCCAGCGGCACGCAACAGTTTGGAAGTGTTGCTGACTTATCCAGGTGTCAAGGTCTTAGCTGCCCACCGTCTCTCGCATTTTCTATGGAAGCACGGCTTCAAACTCCTGGCTCGGATGCACAGTCAGTTTTGGCGTTTTTGGACCCAAATCGAGATTCATCCGGGTGCCCAGATTGACTCAGGTGTTTTTATCGACCATGGCTCAGGTCTGGTGATTGGAGAGACAGCGATTGTTGAAAAAGGCGTTCTTCTCTATCACGGAGTGACTCTTGGTGGAACAGGGAAGGATGTTGGCAAACGCCATCCGACTGTGCGTAAAGGAGCTCTCATATCAGCCCATGCCCAAGTCATCGGACCGGTAGAAATCGGTGAAAATGCCAAGGTTGGTGCAGCTGCAGTAGTCGTGGCAGACGTACCTAGTGATGTAACAGTTGTCGGTATTCCGGCTAAGATCGTCCGAGTTCATGGACGGAAGGATGAGCCTATCATCCATGAAGTCGAAGAAAAACGGGAGTACTACGTCAATAAACTCGAGCAGGCTAGAGAAGCCAGCCGCAGATCGTCTGGTTTGTAGAGGATACCTATATGATTCAAGCAAGAAATAAGTTGAGCAAAGAGGAGTTATCTGAGGCGAAAAAACTAATTAACTGTTGCCAAGCCTATGATGGAACTTATCGTGATCCCTATCTTTCTAACATGCTTAATTTTGACCCCAACATGCCCGCCTTTTTCCTTTATTATGAAAAAGGCGAACTTGTTGGTCTATTAACTGTCTATGCTGATGACCAAGATGTGGAAGTGACGATACTGGTTCATCCAAATCATCGCCGTCAGGGAATTGCGCGTGCTTTGTTTACGAGTTTTGAGAAAGAAACGGCTCCTTTCCCTATTCATTCAGTTACTTTTCAGACAGAACGTATTTTTCTAGAGCGTTATCCTGATTTTGTCAGCAACTGGGGATTGGTCGAGGAAGAAGAGACAGAAACCTGGTTAGGTAAGGATAGAAGACCTTATCCGTTAGTAACTGTTTCTAATCTTGAAGTTTTGTTAGCAGATAGTTCGTATCAGGAGCAAATTAGCCAGTTAAAATTTCAGGCATTTTCAGAGGAACATGAATCGAGAGAAGTTGTGGATAGATATGTCGCTGAAGCTCTGAAGGATCCAGAAAGTCGCCTATATATTTTATTAAAAGACGGTCAGGTTATTGGAACTTGCACGGTAGATTTATCGACTGATACGAATTATTTCTACGGTTTAGCAATATCGGAACTTGAACGTGGAAAAGGCTATGGAAGCTACTTAGCTAAATCCCTTGTCAACCAACTGATCGAGCAAAATGATAAGGAATTTCAGATTGCAGTAGAGGACTGCAACGTAGGTGCCAAACGCTTGTATGAAAAAATCGGCTTTGTCAAACAGACACAGGTAGTTTATTTGAATGAGAAAGAGTAGAAAAATGCTATTAGAAGAATTCGAAAATGTACCTGCTGTTATCGAACCAACTGATCGAAGTATTCGTGGTGGTGGAGAAATCTGTGACACGATTATTTTATCTTTTAATGGAGAAATCGTTGAACGAGTAAAGAAGTTTGAAGATGTTTATGAAGGTGGCTATCTAACCAATCTAAATGGCAGACTTCCATGGTATATCTATGAAAAAAATGGGAGTAAGGTAGCCGTTGCTATAGCTACGATTGGAGCCCCGATGTTTGTTGGACTCTTAGAAGAACTCAAAGCAAGAGGATTTAAGAACTTTATTGTTTTGGGTTCTTGCGGAGTTCTAGATCAGTCTATTCAGGCAGATAAGATTATTCTACCAAGTTCAGCTCTACGTGATGAAGGTACAAGTTATCATTACGCTCCTGCAAGTGATGAGATAGCTTATGACGAAACTTTGCTTTTAACCATGGAAGAAGCTTTGAATAAATCTTGCATTGAGCACATTCGAACAAAGGCTTGGACCACAGATGCTTTCTATCGTGAAACAGCCGATAAGGTCAAACGCAGATTAGCAGCAGGTGCGACTGTTGTGGATATGGAAGCCTCAGCAATCATGGCTTGGGCACAATTTCGACAAGCAAAAGTTTATCAATTTTTTTATACGGCTGATTATGTTGACCATCACAATCATGAGTGGGATGCAAGATACGAAGACAGAAAAGCAAATGCTATGACTTTCTTTGAGATAGCATTAGTAATTGCTAGAGAGTTGGATTGAAATGACTCTTTACGATAAACAAGAAACAGAAAGGAGACAGTGAGTGATTAAAATCTATGACACCATGTTCCGTGATTTGCGAGAATTTGTCCCGATTGAGGACGATAAGGTTAAGATGTATGTCTGTGGGCCAACTGTGTACAACTATATCCACGTGGGGAATGCCCGTTCAACAGTAGCCTTTGATACTATTCGTCGCTACTTTGAGTACCGTGGTTATGAGGTTGCCTATATTTCCAACTTTACGGATGTGGATGACAAGATTATCAATCGCGCCAAGGAAGAAGGCATTACGCCTCAGGAGGTTGCGGACAAGTACATCGCTGCCTTTCGTGAGGATGTGACGACGCTGGGGGTTCAACCAGCTACCCAGCACCCGCGCGTAGTGGACTACATGATGGACATCATTGATTTTGTACAGGTCTTGGTGGACAAAGGATTTGCCTATGAGTCAGAGGGGGATGTTTACTTTCGGGTTGAAAAGTCCTCTAATTACGCTAAGTTAGCCAATAAAAGTCTAGCAGACTTAGAGCTTGGAGCTTCTGGTCGGACAGATGAGGAGACCACCCGCAAGGAAAATCCAGTGGACTTTGCTCTTTGGAAGGCTGCTAAGCCCGGTGAAATCTTCTGGGACAGCCCATGGGGACCTGGTCGTCCAGGCTGGCATATCGAATGCTCCGTCATGGCGACAGAAATTCTGGGAGATACGATTGATATTCACGGTGGCGGAGCTGATTTAGAATTTCCGCACCATACCAATGAAATCGCTCAATCAGAAGCTAAAACTGGAAAGACTTTTGCCAACTACTGGATGCACAATGGCTTTGTCAATATTGATGATGTCAAGATGTCTAAGTCTCTGGGGAATTTCATTACCGTTCACGATGCCCTTAAAACCATTGACGGACAGGTACTGCGTTTCTTTTTTGCGACTCAGCATTACCGCAAACCTATCAATTTCACAGAAAAAGCCGTCCACGATGCGGAAGTGAATCTAAAATATCTGAAAAATACTTACGAGCAACCCTTTACGGGAACGGTCAATTTGACAGAATTGCAGGTTTTTCTGGATAAATTTACAGCTGCTATGGACGAAGATTTCAATGCAGCAAATGGGATTACAGTTGTTTTTGAACTGGCTAAGTGGATCAATTCTGGTCATTACAGTCAAGAAGTAAAAACAGCTTTTGCTGAGCTTCTGCAAGTTTTTGGTATTGTCTTTACAGCAGAAGTACTGGATGCGGATATTGAAGCCTTGATTGAGCAGCGCCAAGCTGCGCGTGTTGCCAAGGACTTTGCAACAGCTGATAAAATCCGTGATGAATTGGCAGCTAAAGGGATCAAGCTTTTAGATACCAAGGACGGAGTGAGGTGGATCCGTGATTGATGTCAATCTTATAAATGGTATTGCCTTGGCTTTTGAAGGCGATGCTATCTACTCAACTTATATCCGCCGTCACTTGATTTTCCAAGGCTTGACAAAACCGAACCAGCTACACAGAGAAGCAACCAAGTATGTGTCGGCTCGTGCGCAAGCTAACCTCATTTCTCAAATGTTGGAAGAAAAAATTCTGACAGAAAAGGAAGAAGAAATCTACAAGCGCGGGCGCAATGCCAACAGCCATACAAAGGCTAAAAATGCTGATATTGTGACCTATCGCATGTCGACAGGTTTTGAAGCTGTTCTGGGATATTTACACATGACCGATCAAATCAAGCGTTTAGAAGAGCTGATTGATTGGTGTATTGTGAGAGTGGAGGGCGCACAGCATGGTAAAAACTAATCTTTTAGAATGGTTCCCTCAAGGTAGCCTTCAATCCAATCCAAATGCAAACGAAAATGAAGTGGCAATTCCCATTTCAAGTAAGCAATGGTTGTTATTAAAAAAAAGCAGTCTGACAGAGCGAGAGCAAGAACTTATTTCTTTACTGACTGGGAAAGACTCTGCATTTGATGGTGGACCTTGGTATGATTATTTGGTTCATAACCGTGGCAAAATGCCTCAAAACGTTCAAAAGCTACAGTTCGTCCATTGTCATTTATTCCATTATGAAAATGAAACAATTGGGTCTTGGTTGGAAATGATGCGAATCATACTGCCTAATAGAATAGCAGATTTTCAGCTGTCCTCTCAGGATTACATCTTTGTGCTGGATCAAACGCAATTAGTCCCTGTAAAAGATGTTCTCCGTGATACTTTATCGGCTATCGAATATGACTTTAGCTTAACTCTGACAATTCAAATCGGACAGATTTGGACTCGCATTTTTGAGGAAAACTATCCTGAGCTATTTCAAGCAGAGAATACCCTTTTTTCCAAGTGGTGGGAACAGGCTCAGCATTCCAATGTGCATTCTTTTTCTCAACTCTTTTTGTGGGGGATTAGCCAAAACGATTTCATATTGCCAATTTTAACAAAGAAACTTCACCAATTGATTGAAAGTCAGGAACAGCTCATTGATATTATCGCTGCTTTGTGGGAAAATACGGCGGTTGTGACAAAAGCTGCCCAGCAGTTGTATATTCATCGGAACACATTGCAATATCACATTGATAAATGGGAAGAACTGACGGGCTTACAGCTAAAAGACCTGACAGATTTGACCCTGTGTTACCATATTGTCATCAATGATTTAGTGTAATGTTTTGTGCATCCTGCACAAAACATTTTTTTTATTTTGTTCACTTTGCCATAGGATAATGAAGCGTTTTCATATATAATAAAATCATAATAACAAAGGAGTTCCATCTTATGGTAGAATTAAATTTAAAAAACATTTACAAAAAATATCCAAACAGCGAACACTACTCTGTAGAAGATTTCAACTTGAATATTAAAGATAAAGAATTTATCGTTTTCGTAGGACCTTCAGGCTGTGGGAAATCTACTACACTTCGTATGATTGCTGGTCTTGAAGATATTACAGAAGGTGAATGTTCAATTGACGGGCGCGTGGTGAACGACGTAGCGCCAAAAGACCGTGATATTGCTATGGTTTTCCAAAACTATGCTTTGTATCCACATATGACCGTGCACGACAATATGGCTTTTGGTTTGAAGCTTCGTAAATACAGCAAGGATGATATTGAAAAACGTGTAAATGAAGCAGCGGACATTCTTGGTTTGAAAGAATTCTTGGATCGTAAACCAGCTGACCTTTCAGGTGGTCAACGTCAACGTGTAGCCATGGGACGTGCTATTGTTCGTGATGCAAAAGTATTCCTTATGGACGAACCACTTTCTAACTTGGATGCGAAATTGCGGGTATCTATGCGTGCAGAAATCGCTAAAATCCACCGTCGTATTGGGGCAACCACTATCTATGTTACCCATGACCAAACAGAAGCAATGACTTTGGCTGATCGTATCGTTATCATGTCTGCAACAAAGAATCCTTCAGGAACGGGGACAATTGGACGTATAGAACAAATCGGTACCCCACAAGAAGTTTACAAAAACCCAGTCAATAAATTTGTTGCAGGCTTTATCGGAAGCCCAGCGATGAACTTCATCAATGTAACTTTGAAAGGTGATGAAATTGTAGCACAAGACCTTTCTCTGAAAGTACCAGAAGGTGCCTTGAAGGTACTTCGTGAAAAAGGCTATGAAGGCAAGAAACTCATTTTTGGTATTCGTCCAGAAGACATCAATACAGAAGCTGCTTTCCTTGAAACCTTCCCAGATTCAGTTGTACATGCTAAAATTTCTGTATCTGAATTGCTTGGTTCTGAATCTCACTTGTATTGCCAAATTGCAGATAATGAATTTATTGCCAAAGTAGACGCTCGTGATTACCTCAAAGCTGGAGCAGGTATTGACCTTGGCTTTGACTTGAACAAAGCACACTTCTTTGATCCAGAAACAGAAAAGACAGTTTACTAATTTACAACGCCTCTAGAATAAATTAATAAGAAAATGCAGGATGCCTTGTTTGATGCAAGACTCCTGCGTTTTTTTATAGAAGTTAACTATAAGGTGATTTATAAATAAGAAGAAGCATTTTAAATTTTATGTTATACTAAAGCTATGGAAAATAACGATATTGTTTACGGCGTACATGCTGTGACGGAAGCTCTCATGACCAATACTGGAAATAAACTCTATATTCAAGATGACCTACGTGGAAAAAATGTTGCTAAGATGAAAGATTTGGCAGCAGAAAAAAAGGTTTCCATTTCTTGGACTAGTAAAAAAACACTACAGGAAATGACAGACGGTGCCGTTCATCAAGGTTTTGTCTTGCGTGTTTCAGAATTTGCTTATACGGATTTTGAGGCGATGTTGAAAATGGCAACTCAGGAAGACAATCCTCTCTTGCTCATTTTAGATGGTCTAACAGATCCGCATAATTTAGGCTCTATTTTACGGACGGCTGATGCGACAAATGTTACAGGTGTCATTATTCCTAAGCATCGAGCGGTTGGTGTCACGCCGGTCGTCGCCAAGACCTCTACTGGTGCGGTGGAGCATATTCCTATTGCTCGTGTGACCAATCTTAGCCAAGCTCTGGATAAACTAAAACATGCAGGTTTTTGGATTTTTGGCACAGATATGAATGGCACCCCTTCGACTAAGTGGAATACGGCAGGTAAACTGGCTCTGATTATCGGCAATGAAGGCAAGGGCATTTCTGCTAATATTAAAAAGCGAGTTGATGAAATGCTTACCATTCCTATGAATGGACATGTGCAGAGCCTTAATGCTAGTGTGGCGGCGGCTATTCTCATGTATGAAGTATTTAGAAATCGCCTATGAAACGGAAAATTTTATTAGTAGATGGCTATAATATGGTGGCTTTTTGGCAAGAGACTCGTTCTCTCTTTAACAAAGGGGAATTAGATGCAGCACGAACCATTCTGCTTAACAAACTCAGTAATTACGCCAGTTTTGAACAGTTGGAAATTATCTGTGTGTTTGATGCGCAGTATATGCCGGGAGTTCGCCAGACTTATGATGAATTCAATGTTACGGTTGTGTTCACTGAGGAAGAAGAAACAGCAGACGATTACATTGAGCGTTTGGCAACTGATCTCAACAATCCTAGAAATCAGGTATCTGTGGCAACGAGCGACTTAAATGAGCAGTGGACTGTCTTTAAGGGGCTTTGCGTGTTTCGACTCGTGAACTAGAAAAGCGAGTAGCTGTTACAAAGTCAAATCTCAATCAAATGAGCCAACAGCTTAAAATGGGAAAACCACCTTTGCGTCCTATGGACAATCCAACCTTGCGCGATTTACAGAAAATGATGGAGAAAAAGAAAGATGACTTTTAAAATTTTAACTGATTCAACCACAGATCTTCCAGAAAGCTGGGCTTTGAAAAATGATGTTCAAATCCTTGGCTTGACTATTCAGTTGGACGGGATAACTTATGAAACGGTCGGGGATAAGAAACTGACGAGTGAGCAGCTCCTCTCTAAAATGGAAGCAGGGAGCCAACCAACAACCAGCCAAATCAATGTCGGTCAGTTTGAAGATATCTTTCGTCGCTATGCTGAGGTCGGCATGCCAGTTCTTTATATTGCGTTTGCTTCAGTCTTGTCAGGAACTTACCAAAGTGCGGTTATGGCACGGGATATGGTTTTGGAAGATTTTCCAAAAGCAGTTATCCGGATTATTGATACCAAGGCGGCATCTATGGGAGAAGGTATTCTGGTGATGAAAGCGGTGGAAGCGAAAGCTGCCGGTCAAAGTTTGGAACAAGTAGTAGCCTTAATAAAATCTTTAGTTCCAAAAGTGAAAACGTATTTTCTAGTAGATGACCTAAATCATCTTATGCGTGGTGGACGAATTTCAAAGACCGCAGCTCTCATGGGAAGTTTAGTCAATATTAAGCCAGTCATTGCAGTTAAGGGAGATGGAAGGCTAGATTCTGTGGCTAAAGTCCGTGGGAAGAAAAAGGATCAGACTGAGGTGGTGCGCATGACCTTGGAAGATATTGCCGATCCGCGCGTGGTAATTGCCTATGCAGGAGCAGACAGCCAAGAGGTGGCTCAAGTCTTAAAAAATCAGCTTCTTGCCTCTGAGCAAGTCAATGAAGTTTTAATTTTACCATTAGGACCAGTCATTTCCACTCACACGGGTCCTGGAACTTTGGGGCTATTCAGTATTGCCCATGAAAATCAAGATTAAGCGAAATGAAACCGTTCTTTCATAAATAATTTATCAAATATATTGACTTTTACCCCTAAAATTTGGTATGATAGTAAACGGTATTGTTTACCCCATTTGTAAGGCCCCGGAACCTTCCAAATAACTTGCGGACCGGAACATCCGCCTTGTAAACAAAAACGATATTCATATAGGAGAAATCATGAACAAAACAACATACATGGCTAAGCCAGGTGAAGTTGAACGTAAATGGTATGTAGTAGACGCTACTGATGTACCTCTTGGACGCCTTTCTGCTGTTGTAGCAAGCGTACTTCGTGGAAAAAATAAACCAACTTTCACACCTCATACTGATACAGGTGACTTTGTGATCGTTATCAATGCTGAAAAAGTAAAATTAACTGGTAAAAAGGCAACTGATAAAGTTTACTACACTCACTCAATGTACCCAGGTGGATTGAAATCAATCACTGCTGGTGAACTCCGTTCTAAGAACGCTGTTCGTTTGATCGAAAAATCAGTTAAAGGTATGCTTCCACATAATACTCTTGGCCGTGCTCAAGGTATGAAATTGAAAGTATTTGTAGGCGCTGAACACACGCACGCTGCACAACAACCAGAAGTTCTTGATATTTCAGGACTTATCTAAGGAAAGGAACAAATAAGCTATGTCACAAGCACAATATGCAGGTACTGGACGTCGTAAAAACGCTGTTGCACGCGTTCGCCTTGTTCCAGGAACTGGTAAAATTACCGTAAACAAAAAAGATGTTGAAGAATATATCCCACACGCGGATCTTCGCCTTGTCATCAACCAACCATTCGCAGTTACTTCAACTGTTGGTCAATACGATGTTCTCGTAAACGTTCTCGGTGGTGGCTACGCTGGTCAAGCAGGAGCTATCCGTCACGGTATCGCTCGTGCCCTTCTTCAAGTAGACCCAGACTTCCGCGACTCACTCAAACGTGCTGGTCTTCTTACACGTGATGCCCGTATGGTAGAACGTAAGAAACCAGGTCTTAAGAAAGCTCGTAAAGCTAGCCAGTTCTCTAAACGTTAAGAACCGCTTTACAACAACGATTACAAGCATTTTGCAAGTCTCTTGCAAGGTGCTTTTTTTAGTTGATTTTTGCTTTTGATACCTTTTTTGATACCGTTTTGGAAAAACTTTTACATCTTTTTTGATTATATTCTTATCTTTGAATAGTTTATATAATTGACGTATACTTCCTGTTTATGTTAAACTTTGAGAGTGTAATGACAGGAAAATCAGGTTGGGATTCATTCCTAACAGGCTTCGATGCTGTCCTTGGAGAAAATTCTTCTAAAAAATCGGGATTGCGATGCAAATCGCCCGCATTACTCTACTCTAGACTTACTGTCTGGAGTTTTTTGTATTGTTTTTTAGATAACTCGCAAATTGTTTGATGGATCTATCTTCTCCGTTAGCTGTTGAATGGCTGTAGGTGTCTAAAGTCATTTGACTACTTGCATGCCCTAACCTTTTGGCAGTGTTGACAGGGTCGACTCCGATTTCAATCATCAAGGTAGCATGAGTATGTCTGAAGCCGTGAGGACTGATTTTCCTTAAGCCATGTTTTCGAATAATCCTTGAAAGTACATTGTTGATATAGTCTGCATGTAGTGGCTCTATTGAGCCTGTACGTGTGCAGTAAGTGAAGATAAAATCTTGCTCGATAGAAAGAGGTGCGACTGCTAGTTGTGCCTTTTCTTTTTGGCAATTTGACTTCCATTCTTGCAGAATAGAGATAGTTTCGCTATCTAGCTTAATCTTTCGAACTGAAAAATTATTTTTAGTGCCTTTTTCGACTGCCTGACCGTCTAATCGTCCTAGGCTCTTGCTTATGCTGAGAGCCTCGCTCTGAAAGTCTATATCAGCCCATTTAAGAGCGTACAGCTCGCCTTTCCTTAAGCCGCTATAGGCTAGTAATCTAAAGAGTGCATAATGCTTATAAGGCTCTTCCTGAAGGACAATGTTTAGGAACTCTTGTAGTTCTTGAACCGTCCAATAATTTTCTGTCCGTATCTTCTTCCTCTTTGGCATAATGATTTCTGTCATAGGATTATGCTTAAGCAATTTCATCTTAATCGCAAAGTCAAAGACTTTACTAGTGTAAGACTTGATTTGCTTGATATTCTTGAAAGTCTTTGCTTTTTCCGTGATAAAGTTCTGGCAGCCTAAAGGGGAGATTTTACTGATAGGTAATTCTCCCATGACTGGCAGAATGTGCAACCTAAACATATCAAGAGTACGTGAAGCCGTTGTCGGCTCTACCGTATCTTGATAGGCTTGATACCATTTTTCAAAAATCTCGCTATAAGATTTTTGAGATGGCTTGATGAACTCTTCCAACTTTCCTGAAGCCTTAAGATAGATGAGTCTAGCTTCGTAGTCTTTGGCGTCTTTTCGAGTACGAAAGCCACGCTTTACATGGTCTGCACGTTGACCGTCTTTAGTCATATAGACCTTGACAAAATACAAATAGCCAGACTTAGCTTTTTTACTTGGGTATTTGTGAATGGACATTGTAATTTCTCCTTTATTTTTTAGGTTTCGAAGCTTATAAAATAAAGAAATTACGAGTTTTTATAATTATTTTTTACGTTTTTCAGCCATTCTTCTCTTGTATTCGTCGGAGTTTTCCCATGCTTGCCAAACGTAGTGATATGGTGAGTTTTCCCCTCCTGACTTGTTAATCAGAAAAGGAATTAGTCCTTGTTTTTCGTCGGCTATAAATTGCTTGATGGCTTTAACTAAAATAGGGTTAAAGTCATTTTTACTTGCTAGAAAGTCAATATAATCAGCTAGTGCTTCCGACTGATTGATTTTCGCAAGTATGATAGCTAACTCATCTCCAAAAGGGGTCCATTTGGTGATTTTATTGTCTATACTACTTTTTCCTTGGAGTATCTTGGTAAAACCTTTCAAAACTTCTTTAGGTGCTCCTGGGTCTACGAGATTAGGATTATCATCAAGCCCTAGTAAGTAAGGGACGGAGACACCGAAGTAGTCGGAAAGGATTTTAGCATTGTCTAGTGATAACTGTGTTCGTTCATTTTCATATTTGCCATACTGGGATTGATTTGTCCCTAGTATTTTTGCTACCTCAGCTTGTGTATTTCCTTTTTGTTTTCTTAGTTCTTTGAGTCGTATAGTCATATCTAGCGCCCTTCATTTTGTTATATATAGATGATTATAGCATAAGATAAAACAAAAAAGTTAAAAAAAGAATATTTCTATTGATATAAGTTAAAAAATAACTTAAAATAGATTTATAGTTAATTTGTAACTATTTTTGTTTCGAAGCTTATACAATAAAGAAAGGAGTCAGCTATGGCTTACACACTAGAAGAACAAGAAACGTTTGTCCGATTTGACGCACTGGATAAACAATGGACGATTGAAACAAATTATTCTCCACACATTCAAAAAGTGCTAAAACTTCCTGAAGCCTATGGAGTGTTAAACACTGAGGAAGAAGATGGCAGAACGATTTGGCTAACTGCCATTATGAAGATTGGTGAGGATTTTTCAATCAACGTATTTCCTAAGAAAAAACGCAAGATGACCGAAGAACAACGTCAAGAACTTGCTGAACGTATGAAACAAGCAAGAACCAGCCTTGAAAAATAGGAGTGTTGCTCGGTCTGAAATACTAGACAGGTATATTTACCCTATGGAACTGTTTGAGATTGAGCCATCTCCAGAAAATAGGCAATGAAAATAGTTTAAAAATGATTTTAACAAAAAGGAGAACTCGCAGATGACAGAAGGATTTACTATACAACTTCCAAAAGTAACTGAAAAGAAATTGCTTTCTCGCTACGATACCATGGTCCAGAAGGCTATAGAAAAAGCCCTTGAGGACAAGGAGCTTTATAAGCCTATGGTTCGTATGGCTGGCTTGTGCCGTTGGCTAGATGTCTCAACGACGACTATTGTCAAATGGCAACGTGAAGGCATGCCCCACATGGTCATTGACGGAGTGACCTTGTATGACAAGCATAAAGTCGCTCAATGGTTACAACAATTTGAGAGGTAAGAGCTATGGACTATGATAACGAAAATTACTTAATACCTAAAATTTTATTACAAGATGATTTTTACAGTAGCCTGTCTGCTACAGACTTGTTTGTCTATGCTGTCCTAAAAGACAAGCAGATAGAAGCACCTGAAAAAGGTTGGATAGATGTTGAGGGGAGTGTCTATTTAAATTTTAAATTAAACGAGTTAGCCAAGATGTTTTCTTGTAGTAGAACTACAATGATAACCATTATGCGACGATTGGAAGAAGTCAATCTGATTGAACGTGAAAGAGTAGATATTTATTATGGTCACAGTTTGCCCTATAAAATGTATATCAACGAGGTATGAAAAATGATAAAGATTTATTTTGGGAAAGATAATGCACTTAATCAAGCTATCCAATCACGATTGGACAGCTATCATCTTGATTATCAAGCATTTTCAAGCAAAGATATAGATACTAAAACACTGATGGAATGGCTTTTTAGGTCAACTGATATCTTTGAACTACTAAGCACTAAGATGTTGAAGTATAAGTTGAATACACAAATTACCCTTAGTCAATTTGTTCGAAAGATTTTGAAAGATGTTGATAGTTCCCTAAAGCTTCCCATTGTTGTAACAGAAGAGGTTATCTATTCAAACATGTCTCCTGAGTATGTGACGGTACTTTTGCCGAAAGAATATCGAAAAATCGAAAGAATTCAACTGATGAGAAAGATGGATCAGTTAGATGAAGGTCGGACATTCTGGAGAAATTTTGAAATACTCCGCAAACAATCTGAACTACGTTGGTTTGAATTGAATGAGTTGTTGTTTGCTGACGAGTCAGATGATTTAGGAGAAATCAAAAAAACTAAAGACCGTTTCTTTAGCTACAAGAAAAATAAACAGGTGCCACCTGATGAGATTATTGAAAAAATCCTCAAAATATTTTTAGTTGACCGAGAAGACTTTTTTAAAAAATCTCCTTCAGATTTACAAAATTTCTAGTCAAAAATATTTATGAAAACAGTTGTGAAAATATTATGAAAATAGATTTTAGGGGTCAGATTTTGAGGTGCTACGAAAAATTTATAACAGGGCGCCCTCTAACAGCCCGCTATGTGCACATCTGATGTGCATTTACTACACCCGTTTTTTGGCAAGTTTGGCTGGAGCAAAATGAAAATGGTCCGACGAAGTCGGCTCGGGGTTGCTCCCCCGAGAATGTCATTTTACGTAGGCCTTTACGCAGTCAAAAAAATTGGCGCCGATAGGCGACCTCTACAAGAAAGGAGGTTGATTTGGAATTAAAAGTTAGCTTAGACAACATCACTATTACAGCTTATATCAAACCTATCAAACTCCTTGATCTCAAAAGTTTGATAGAAAGTCATATAGCCATTATCGTCCAGACTGCTATGACTGATATGTTCAGAGCTTACACAAAGGATGGAGGTCAAGTTGTGCTCCACATGGAATATGACAAAATAAAAGGACAAGCCTTTAATGCTCGCCCTTTCCGTTTGGAGTTCAACCCTAATAAACTCCGTTCAGTAGATACTGAAATTATAGACACTATTATACCATATCTTGAAGATATTTCAATATCTCGTGCTGACTTAGCTTTTGATTTGTTTGAGGTTGATTGTAGTGAGTTTGTGCTAGAGAAAAAAGGGCGCCCCACTGCGACCAAAGAATTTCGTTCAGATACTGGAAAACTAGAAACGAAGTATTTAGGTGCTTCTCGCTCGGAAAAACAGGTTAGGCTGTATAACAAGAAAAAAGAGCAACTAGAAAATGGGACTGACAAAGAAAAGGAATTTGCAAGTCAATTTAAGCATTGGTGGCGCTTAGAATTTCAGCTTCGGAGTCGCTCGGTTGAAGAAATATTCGAGGTCATTGACTCTATTATCTTTAAACCTTTTATGTTTGATGATTTACCAGTTGAAACTCAGATATATTTAGTCGCATATACACGCAATAAAAATGTTTGGCAAAAATTACATAGAAATACAAGAACTAAATATAAAAAGATTTTAGAAACCTATAAAACATCTGATATTGACTATCTGAAATTGATGAAAGATTTATTAAAACATGAACGACCAATATTAGAAAAACAGCTTGCCTATTATGGGGGAAGAGAAACAAAAATAGCTTTCAACCATTTGGTTGAAAATCCAGTATTAACAAGGAGTTATGAGGCCTAAAATGAGAATAAAAGACTACGCTGATATCCTGGGAGTTAGTAGTCAATCCATCTATAAACGGATACGATCTCCAAAATATAAAGAGAGGTTGAAAGGTCATTTATACCTAGACAACCAAAAGGTTGAAAACCTTGATTTAATAGGCATTAGAATACTTGAAGATTATCATTTTGAAAATGATGTGATTAAACTTGAGAAAGAATTAGAGGAGGCTAAAGAACAAGGCAAACAACTAGAACAAGATTTGCAACTTTTGAGAGGCTATCGGAAGAGTGAGCAACAAAACTTAAAAGCTTGGGCAGATTATGCTGAACGATTGGAACAACATAGAGTTTACTTAATGCTTGCACTCACTACTGTATCTATAGCTTTCCTTGTAGCTTTAGCCTTTGCCGTCTTCTGACGGCATTTGTCGGACAATGCGAAGCGTCCGACCCTGGGGCACCGACAGAGTGCCCTACTCGCTTCGGCGAGTATAGTCGAAACTCCTCTTGTGGCTCGAGAGGTGATTCGATGTCGCTCCTGTATTCGGAGCGATGTGCCGTCTGCAAGACCCTTCGGAGAACGCACATTTACGGAGTAAAGTGTAGTGCGTTACACTTTACATGGAAGTCGTGCCGATTCTTCAGGAAAAAATCTACCCTATGGGTCACTTAGTCCTGGTGGCAATCTTCCGCCACCAGCTCGGCGACCCTTTGAGCCGAGAAAGGAGAACAAGCTATGAGTTACGCTGTAGCTAGGATGCAAAAAATGAAATCTGGAAATCTTGGTGGTGCCTATCGTCACAATGAACGAATTTTTGAAAATCACTCGAACAAGGATATTGACCCAGAAAAAACTCACCTAAACTATGAATTAACCGACCGTGACCGCTCTATCCCATACGATAGACAGATTAAACAATACATCAACGATAATAAAATATCCAAACGTGCTCTACGTAAAGATGCCGTTTTGTGTAACGAATGGATTATTACATCAGACAAGGCATTTTTTGAGAATATGAGTCCGGATCAGATTAAGAATTTTTTTGAAACAGCAAAAAATTTCTTTGCTGAAAGATACGGTAATAGTAATATCGCTTATGCTATGGTACATCTTGACGAGAGTACGCCCCATATGCACTTAGGACTTGTACCTATGCAAAATGGCAAGTTAAGTTCTAAGTCATTATTTGGCAGTCGTGACCAACTGAAAGAGATCCAGGAAGCATTTCCTAGATACCTGAACAAACACGGATATAATTTGCAACGTGGGGAATCTGATAGCAAGAAGAAACACCTCGAAACAGCAGAATTTAAAGAAAAGCAACGCTTACTAGATGATACTGATAAAAAGATAGTTGATAAAACCGAAAAACTAAAGCAACTAGAAAAACAGGAAAAGCAAGCTACCGAAAAAATCAAGCAACACGAAAAAGAGAAAGATGCTTTACTAGATGATATAGCTGTTTTGGAGTCTATTCAACCTTTACAGATTGAAGAAATGAAAAAAGACAAATTAGTCAGACGTACATTTGACGGAAAACTAAAAATGGATAAAGCAACCTATGACAGACTCTTTCATACAGCATCCCAAAATGCACTAGATAATAATAGGCTAAGGCACGAAAACAGCAAACTTGAACATCAATTACAGCAATCACTTTCTAAACAGAATAACTTAGCTAAAGAACTGATGAAGAGTGATCATATATTGTCTGAAAATCGTACGCTAAAATCAGAAGTCGATAAACTAAAACACGCAAATAAAAAACTCAATGAAAGTATAAAACGATTAGGTGAGCAATTAAATGCCGTAAATAAAAAACTTGCACTTTGGCGCAAAACAGCAAGAAATTACATGCATCCTAAAGAATTCGGCAGAATGTTACATGTCATAAATCAAATACGTCCACCAATAATAACCATTATGTCAGTCGCTCGAAGTGTTAAAAATATGATTGAAAAAAATATATTTTAAGCACTTTATGCCGTGAAAGTCTCTTGATAACAAGCTAGTCGACTTTAGACTAAAGTCAGTCGAGTCGTCAGGCTGAAAAGCTGACGACCGATTGCCAAAGGCTAAAAAAGACTAGGTTACTTGTTGTCAAGAGAACCATGGAATAAATGAACAAGGAGAAAAAGATGAACAATATTAACAAACCTTTAGTACACAAAATTAAACAACCCGGTACATTTTCCGGAAAAATATTACTGGGTTTCCTACAGTCAGTTTTTAAGGAAATCACTGGGAACTATATACCATCAGCCTATCCACTCAGCATTATTGAGCCTTATTTTACTTCAGATGAACAGGGAGAATCGTTTTGGTCAAATGCCCTGGCTATCAATGTTTTAGAAATTCGTCTCAAGGATAACTATAACATCCATCTAATACAAAAATCACCTTATATTCTTCTTGTTATTGAGGATATTGATAGCTTTAAAACTGGAGTTATTAAACTCTTTAATGACTTACTTGACCCTGATAAAAAGTATCTGATTTATCGTGATTTTATCAAAACATATCGCAATATGACTCCGATTGAAAAAATTGAATTTTTCAAAAAGAAGACCGTCTAGGAAATCGCAGCTAAAAAAAGCTGTGGTATACTATTTAGTAAGGAGGTAACGCCATGAGAAAAACACTTTTTGGTTGGATGCTTGCATTTTCTGCATTACGCTTTCTTGACCGCTCTGTACGACAGTCAACTAAAGCGCTACGACGTCTATTGAAATAACTTAGTTCTGTTATCAAACAGAACTTTTTTTCTTGATTAAAATCTATATCTAGTATATAATCAATCTATAACGTATAGATTGGAGATATATAATGGCTATAACTTTATCGAAACAATACAATTTTAAACTGAATGAAGCCACTATGGAACAAGCTCGAAATATTATCAAGGAAAAGGGGATGACAATGACAGATGCTATTTCTTTATTTGTGGAGCAAATAGTCCTGGAGCAAGATTTGCCTATTAAGACGGCCGAAGATCTACATAGAGAACAGTTGATTGATGAATTACAAGCCCAATCTGAACGAGCCTTGAGAGAATACGAGGCAGGAGAAGGCACTTCCCTAGACAATATGAGGGCACGCTATGGCTTATAAAGTGATTGCTTCAAAAGAGGTCGAGGAAGCTATCGACAATATACACGACTATATAGCTACGGTACTTCTATCCCCTCAATCTGCCAAAAATACTGTGACTAAAATTTTAGACAGCTTAAAAAGTTTAGAAATCTTTCCTGAAGCAGGTTTTGATGCTGATGAACGAATAGGCGTTAAGATAAATAGCAAGTATTTGACTAGGGGAAAAATTATTGGACAATATGTGCTACTGTATTTTGTGATTGAAGAAGATAAAGTTGTATTCTTGTGGCATCTCTTTCATACTAAGAGTGATTATGTGAATTTACTACGAAAAAGCAATAAAAAAAGCTCAAATGATTGAGACAGATTTCGTTTATTTTATAAGCTCCGAAACTATAGAAAATTGATACCTTTTTGATACCGTTTAGGTTTAGATATTTGTTTATAAATAAGATTTTTGATGATTTTTTGTTTTAGAAACGTTGATTTTAATGGTATTTGAGTTTAAATAATCGAGTGAACCAAAAACCAGGTCTTAAGAAAGCTCGTAAAGCATCACAATTTAGTAAACGTTAATCAATACGATTATATCAACGTTTACAGACATTCAAGAATTTACTCTTGGATGTCTTTTTTTATCTGAAAATCAGGAATTTCCCTGAGATTTCCCTGAGTCATATTTTAGGTTTCTAAAAACAATCTCACCAACTGTCTGATTAACAGTATCAGCTGTATTTACATACATTTTGGTAATCTGTTTATCACTATGAGTCAGTGCTTCAGAAATAGCCTCTAGTGAAACACCGGCTTGTTTAGCTAATGTGGCGCCTGTATGTCTTAGTTTATGGGGAGATGCTGGAGAGAGTTCAGGGTGTCTCTTTCTTACTGATTTCATTCTATAGTTGAGATAGTCGGTATGGAGTGGTTTATTAATGTTATTTGTTCTATCGTTATATGTAAATACAAATTGTTTTTGGCTTTGTCGAATTCCAAAAAGTTTTAACTCTTCTTGTTGTTGAATTTTCCATTTTTTTAGTATTTCTAGTAGCTCGATTGGAGCTTTAAAGATTGTCCTTTTATTTCCCTTGGTAGATTTTACATTTCCAAAGCGGTCTAATGCTTGCTCTATTAGTATTTCTCCAGTAGAAAAGTCAATGTGTTTCCACTGTAGTGCATAACTTTCTGATTTACGATCGGATAAGAAGAATGTTGTGTAAAATAGTGTATAATCCTTGAAATCAATATCACCCTTTGCAAGATCAGTATCAAAAGCTTGTAACCATAGTTTTAATTCTTCCTCAGCAAGAGAAAGATCCTCCTCTCGTTTATTCTCTTTGAGGAGGATTTTTTTATTAGCTTTTATTCTACTGATAGTTTTTCGAAGCTTATTTGAAGAAATATAATCAAGTTCTTCTGCCCAATCAAAAACAGAGTTTACATAGCTCCTAATTACTTTGAAATTAGCATAACTATTTGCTTTAGGAGTGAGTAGTGATAGAACGAGTTGTTTATTATTGATTAAATGCTCTAGTGAGTAATCCCCTAGTATTGGTAAAATATGTAACATAAAGAGACTCTCTGTTTGAAAAATGGTTGCTTTAGTAGGAGGTTTTATAGTTGTTGTTGTTGTTGTTTGCCCTGCCTTATATGGTTCTAACCAGACCTCTTGATAAAATTCTTTGAACAAGATACCGATTGATTAAAGTGGAAGACTTTTTGAGCATACAGTTACTAGAAGAGGTTGCCTATGAATAGAAAAGAACTCTATGAGAATAAATTACAGATGGATTATTTCTCAGATGACTATATCCACTTTGAAGAAGATTTCCAAAAATATTCAGCAATGGACATACCACTTACTTTTCTAGTTGATGATATTCTCAGAACTATGGCTATGAATCAGAAAAACTACTTCAAACTTAATAAAGAAAATTCTAAGGATGGACGAGATCATTATTTTTATTTTGAATCCAATTTTAAAAACAATTTAAGACTCTTTAAATACAAAGTACACAATTTAAAAAAATTGAAGGGATATCTTATAAATCATAATTCGTTAGAAATGTGATAAAATAGAAGAAATATTAATAAAATAGATGTAGTTGATAGCATGAAAGAAGAGCAAGTAACAAAAAAGATTATAAGTGAACTAGTTAACAAAGGTTTTACAATAAAAGCTTTTGACTATCCTCAGTCTGGAACTGGGGTGATTTTATACCCTAGAAATACAAAGTTACCAAAAATAAATTTGGATATAATTGCAGTAAAGGATGATAAATTGTGGGTATTTGAAAACAAAGATAGATTTTATAAAAAAGATTTTGAAAAATTAAAATTTCTAAGAGAAAATCTAGAAGAATATAAAGATGCTTTTAAAGTAAAATTAGGATTGGACTTGGAAATACTAGATCTGAAAACTTTTATTGGTTTACCAAAAAAAGCAAAACAAAGGGTAAAAGATAATTACTATCAGATAGTTGATGGAGTATGGGGTGTATAAATGATTTTTAAAGAAAAAATAAAAAGTTTTACAGAGAAAAGTAGCTATTATTGGGATGGAGACCCTATTTTAAAAAAGAAACTAAATAAAGATACACACGAAAAATATACACTAGTTGATATCTGTTGTGGAGCAGGGGGCTTATCTAAGGGGTTAAGTGACACTAACAAAATTACTCCTATCTTAGGTGTTGATATATTCACAGAGGCATTAAAAACGTATGAATTGAATAATCCCAATACATCAACTATTTTGGGAGACGTGAGGCAGATTACTGATGAATTGTATCAGGAGGCAATTGGTATTCAGCAAGTGGATATTGTGGCTGCTGGAGTACCATGTCAAGGATTTTCTCTGGCTAATTTAAAAAGAAATGTTGAGGATGAAAGGAATTTCTTATTTTTAGAAGTTATTAGATTTATAAATTTATTTAATCCTAAAGTCGTAGTTATTGAAAACGTTTCGGGTATGAGATCGCTTAAAAATGGTGAGTTTGAAAAAGCTATTGCAGAAGCACTCTCATCTGCTGGAGATTTTGGATATAAAGTTAAGAGAGAGTTGCTTAATGCTGCTGATTTTGGTGTACCTCAAATTCGGAAAAGATTAATTTTTGTTGCCATTAGAAATGATATCGAAAGTGAGTTTCATTTTCCTAATCCTAAGTTTGGGACATCAGATAGGCCTTATAGAACAATTCGAGATGCAATAGGTGATTTGCCAAAACTAAATAACAATGATGAAGTGACAAAGTATAATGAGTCTCCTCAGACCCAATATCAGGTTGAGATGCGAGCGAATTCCAATATTGAGACTTTAAACAATCATAAGTCCCCAAAACATCCAGAAAGCACAATAGCGAAGATAAGGGAAACGACTCCCGGAAAGCCAATGTATAAAAATTATAAGCAAAGAATTAGACTTGCATGGGATATCCAAAGCCCAACACAATTAGCAGGGGGAATTAGACCGCAATTTCAGTTTGGGCATCCAGATCAACCTCGAGGGTTGTCCGTGCGCGAAAGAGCTAGAATTCAAAGTTTCCCAGATGATTTCATTTTCGTTGGTGGAGTCGTCCAAGGAAGAGTACAGACGGGAAATGCAGTTCCACCACTACTAGCCTATAGTGTCGCACAGGAATTATTGAAAACTTTAGGAGAAAAAAATGGATAAATTTGTTTTATGGGGAAGCACAGATGGCTTTTCAAAGTTTATACATACCAATACAATACTGAAAAATGAGAATGTTTCTTTTAAGTACCTACCAGAAAGCGATGCTAGTAAACCAAAGTCCTTTCATAGATTGCCCACTCATATAAAAAATATTCAATATCTTGATTCACCAGATTTAATTATTGATTTAAATGGGGAGCCAATTCTTTCTATTGAGATTTCTCGGGAAGCAGGAACAGGTCATAATGTTTTTCAACGATTTGCTAGACTTGCAGCAGCAGTAGAAAATAAAGTCCCAACAATTTATATCTATCCAGAGGCAGCAAGAGTTTACAGACAAAAATCAGATACTTGGAAATGGGATCCCATAAACCCGTTGATATTTTATGCAATGGAAAAGCTATCAAATATCTATCCAGAGGCACCGGCTCTCCTATATTATTATCCTAGTGATTTTAGAAGTAATAAGACATCGGCTCAAATTAATAATACGAATAAGGGGTTACTATTGCAACCAAACTCGGACCAACCTGTTATTGATGGAGAGATGGCTGAAATGTTTAAGTGTATAAATGAAATTATTCAATTTCACCAGAATAAAAATCAAGGTACCTTGATTTCTCAGCCAGCTGTGAGTGCTAGAAAAATGTATATGCAACAAGAGTATTATAGAAAGGGTGGGAACTCTACCCCTAGTGCATCACCTATAACTTCAACGATTAAAGTTCCATCAAGTTCTGTAATTGATTACATATCAAGAGTGAAAACTGGTATGCCAGGAATGTATTTTGACAATACTATCTGGTCTGAACGCAAAGAAACAATAATATATAAGGTTAATGCTGGGTTCAGAGGTGATCCATATCCAGGATGTTTGGCAGCTCTTGATTATATGTTGACAAGAACAGGTGAAACATATGAGGATCGAAGTATGAATTTAGTTCTTGCTTGGGGAGATGTAAAATATGATGAGAAGACTCAAAAGTTAGATATAATTGCTGCGAAAAAACAAACAATAAACAACTTGTTTGATATGGTTAAAGTAAATGCTTTAAGACAAGACATTTTAACAAAGGATTATAGCAATATAAAATTTGAAGAATTACCGAGATATTTTATGCAACTAAGATTTGGATCGACGTTCAGTAAGCCTAAAGAAATTAGGGTATACAGCTATTTCTCAGATGCTTTGTTGTTTCCAGATGGCGCTTTATGGCGAGAGGGTTAACGAATAATTAAATCGCTCTAAAAATGAAAATAGAGTAGACAATAAATTGTGTAAACACAAAAAGGAATAAATCTGTTATAGTAGAGTTGCGAAACATTACTAGAAAGAGATTTATTCCTATGACTCAGTTTACCTCAGAACTACTTAACTTCCTAGCTCAAAAGCAATAAATGGTTCGAAGTTTCAAAAAACTTCCTCCCTATCCAAATTCGGATAGGGTTTTTCATCGTTAAAAACTCTCTTTAGTATCTCGACACTTTCCTTCAGATGAAGGAGTTCGATTTTTCTTCTAAGAACATCAGTATTTTTCTCTATATTCTCGCAATGTCGTTTGATGTGCCATAAGGATTTTTGAATGTTATCTTCTTTTAAATTTTTCATACTCCTATCTTATCAGATAAATTCTTAAAAATAATGTTTCTTTTCTCAAATGATCAAAATATTCGTTTTATAATTCCTCTTCTTTTTAAATAAACGAATCAGTTTCTTATTTCATAAAAGGTAGTGAATAGGTGATTAATCCTAATTGCCCTAAAATTTGCCCTAAATTTGCACTACTCATTTTTAAGATGTTGATAGGCGACATGACCAGCAGATAGAGGGACAACATTAGAAGTGTTGACATAGGTCTTAGTTGTGAGAGTATCACTATGAGTTAATGCTTCTGAGATAGCTTCTAAGCTCATTCCAGCTTTCTTAGCAAGTGTTGCTCTAGTGTGTCGTAATTTATGCGGAGTAGCATGTTTTAACCGTGGGTGCCGTCTTCTGCTTGAGTCGTTTTAAAGCTGATTTGGTCTTGGGTTGCGAAAGAGTTGAACAAGCCGGTAATAATATCAATAGCAGGTTGCTCATCAGCATGTGTGTTGTTGATGAGGATAGGAAGTTTGTAGTCTAATTTGCCGTCTTTGAGGGCTGCTAACATTTCAGCAGGTTTGGTTAGCGCCATTTTATTGGTTGAGTTGAGGTAATCATCAATGCTTTTTTGATCAGAACTGATAATGCTTAACTTAATTTTCCGTCCTTGAGCGCTGGTACCAATGTCTTCAATTTGAACAAGCCGATCATTTTTAGCTTCTTGACGACTTTTTTCGATAGCCGCTAACATTTCTTCGTGAGTATGGAAGTTTTCATATGGTCGGAAAACAAGTGTTTTTCGAATCGTTAGACCGGACTCTTCATCTGTTCCAACGAGCTCATGATTTCCGATGAATTGTCGATAGGTTCTGCGGATATTGTTTGGTGTCCGAAGACTTAAGTCATTTCCAAATAATTCATTGAATTTGAGAGAAAGTTTGAGGTCAGAACCATTACTGTTTTTCTTGCTCAAAATGGGGATGAGGTCAAAAGAAAAAGCATCAATAAATCAAAAAGATACTTGACAAAACGCTTTAGGGCAGAGTAAACCAGTTTTCGGGTAGCCTGTCTGACCCTCGGATGAAGTGAACGAGTTTTCGTTCAGTCCGTTGATCGAGATGACGAGCTTATCTTCGCCGAGTATCACGACAAGGCCAACCAGCTTTTGAAGAAGGCCAGCGTGCAACCAAGATTTTGATTGACCAGATTGATGGGCGTCATCAAGAAGAAAAACAACAAGTGCTGGATTGTAGTGTTCATTGGAAAGAATCAACAATCAATTGATAACGATTAGGCAGAGCTTAAGGGATAAAAGTCGTATTTTTCTCTTTCGGTTTATGCAAATTTCCTTTACTTATGCTACAATAGGGAAAAGCATGTTGATTGGAGTAAAAAATGAAAGCAATTATTACGGTTGTTGGCAAGGATAGAACGGGGATTGTGGCAGGAGTGTCTAGCAAAATTGCAGAGCTTGGTTTGAATATTGATGATATTTCACAGACTGTTTTAGATGAATTTTTCACTATGATGGCGGTTGTTTCTAGTGAAGAAAAGAAAGATTTTACAGAATTGCGCAATGAATTTGAAGCCTTTGGCAATACACTCAATGTTAAAATTAACATTCAAAGTGCAGCGATTTTTGACGCTATGTACAATATCTAATAGAGGTGAAAAATGGATATAAAGCAAGTTACTGAAACCATTTCCATGATTGAGGAGCAAAATTTTGATATTCGGACGATTACCATGGGGATTTCACTTCTCGACTGTATTGATACGGATATTGAGCGAGCAGCAGAAAAAATTTATCAAAAGATCACAAGGAAAGCTAAAAATTTGGTGGCAGTTGGTGATGAAATAGCTGCGGAGCTGGGTATTCCCATCGTGAACAAACGTGTATCGGTGACCCCGATTTCCTTGATTGGTGCTGCGACAGATAGTGATAACTATGTGCTTCTAGCAAAAGCGCTGGATCGAGCAGCAAAAGAAATCGGTGTTGATTTTATCGGTGGTTTTTCTGCACTGGTGCAAAAGGGCTATCAAAAAGGGGACGAAATCCTCATCCGCTCCATTTCGCGAGCTTTAGCGGAGACTGATAAGGTTTGCTCATCTGTTAATATTGGATCCACCAAGTCAGGAATCAATATGACAGCAGTTGCAGATATGGGACGTGTCATCAAGGAAACTGCAGAACTTTCTGACATGGGGGCAGCGAAATTAGTTGTTTTTGCCAATGCGGTCGAGGATAATCCTTTTATGGCGGGTGCTTTTCATGGCGTTGGCGAAGCTGATGTCGTCATCAATGTAGGCGTTTCTGGTCCTGGTGTCGTCAAACGTGCCCTTGAAAAAGTTCGTGGCGAAAGTTTTGATGTAGTGGCGGAAACAGTCAAGAAAACAGCTTTTAAAATCACTCGGATCGGTCAGCTTGTCGGACAGATGGCTAGTGAGCGGCTGGGTGTTAAATTCGGGATTGTTGATTTAAGCTTGGCGCCAACACCTGCTGTCGGCGACTCTGTTGCCCGTGTTCTGGAAGAAATGGGCTTGGAAACAGTCGGTACGCATGGAACGACGGCAGCTTTGGCTTTGCTTAATGACCAAGTCAAAAAAGGTGGCGTAATGGCTTGCAATCAAGTCGGCGGTTTGTCTGGTGCTTTCATTCCAGTTTCAGAAGACGAGGGGATGATTGCAGCGGTTCAAAACGGATCTCTCAATTTAGAAAAATTAGAGGCAATGACCGCGATCTGCTCGGTTGGATTGGATATGATTGCCATTCCGGCTGACACGCCTTCTGAAACGATTGCAGCTATGATTGCAGACGAAGCCGCTATTGGGGTTATCAATCAGAAAACAACAGCGGTACGGATTATTCCTAAAGGAAAAGAAGGCGACATGATTGAGTTTGGAGGTCTTTTAGGGACTGCGCCAGTGATGAGAGTCAATAAAGCTTCATCAGCTGATTTTATTGCGCGTGGTGGACAAATTCCAGCACCGATTCATAGTTTTAAAAATTAAAATGAGAGTGGGACAGAAATCAGTAGTTTCGTAGAAACTTGATTTCATCGTCCCACCTCTGCACGGTTGAGTAGGGTTGTAAAAGTTGATTTATCAACGTGTTAGAGTCCACTCAGCCACTGCGTCTTATAATTATGACTATATAAGCAAAGGAAGCTGAGCACTTTTGTCCCAGCTTCTTCTTTTGAAAAGGAGATTGAAATGGCAAAAACGAAGTTATATATTATTCGTCATGGAAAAACGATGTTTAATACAATTGGTCGGGCACAAGGTTGGAGTGATACGCCACTTACAGCTGAAGGGGAACGTGGCATTCATGAATTAGGAATTGGTCTGCGAGAATCAGGACTTACATTTACAAGGGCTTTTTCTAGCGATTCTGGGCGGACGATTCAGACCATGGGGATTGTCCTTGAAGAGCTCGGCTTAACCGGCAAAATTCCTTATACCTTTGACAAATGGATTCGTGAATGGTGTTTTGGCAGTTTTGACGGTGCTTATGGTGGCGATCTGTTTCATGGCGTGATTCCACGAGTGCTGGATGTAGAAGACTATAAGAAACTAACCTTGCAGGAATTGGCAGACGGTCTAGTCGAAGTGGATACAGCTGGCTGGGCAGAGCCTTGGGAAAAGCTGAGTGGACGTATTTTAGAAGGTTTTACAGCCATTGCAAAAGATGTAGAGGCTTCTGGCGGGGGCAATGCTCTTGTCGTCAGCCACAGTATGACAATCGGTGCCTTTGCTTGTTTGATTGATCCGTCTATTATTTTAAATCCTGGCGTACAAAATGGCAGTGTAACGGTCGTGGAATATGAAAATGGAAAATTCACCATTGAAGCGTTAGGAGATATGTCTTATCGCCAAGTAGGTGCTAAGATATTGGAAGAATAGAAATAATCATAAAAACGGGAATGTGAGAAAAGTTATTTTTTACGAATGGTGACGTTTATCTTACTCCCGATTTTTCTTTCATTCTTAAATGCTTCTCTGCAAAAAATGATATAATATAGTAAGAAAAACGGAGGTAAAATATGGCAAAAACAAGATTATACATTGTTCGCCATGGGAAAACCATGTTTAATACCATCGGTCGGGCGCAAGGCTGGTCTGATACGCCTTTGACCGCTGTGGGAGAACGTGGAATTCGTGAGCTAGGAATTGGACTTCGCGAGTCGGGGCTGCAATTTGCAAAAGCTTTTTCTAGCGATAGCGGGCGGACGATTCAAACCATGGGAATTATGCTAGAGGAACTCGGATTAACCGGACGCATTCCTTATCGCACAGACAAACGACTTCGCGAATGGTGTTTTGGCAGTTTTGATGGAGCTTATGATGGTGAATTGTTTATGGGAGTGATGCCTCGTGTTTTCAATGTAGAGCATGTTCATCAATTGAGTTATCCTGAGTTGGCTGAGGGTCTGGTAGAGGTTGATACAGCTGGTTGGGCTGAAAGCTGGGAAAAATTGAGTAGCCGCATTTGGGAAGGATTTTCAGATATTGCCAAGGAAATCGAAGCTGCTGGTGGTGGCAATGCACTGATTGTTAGCCACGGTATGACCATTGGAACATTTGTGTACCTCATTGACCAAACAAGACCACATGGTTTAGACAATGGTAGTGTGACCGTCATTGAATACGAGACTGGTCGCTTCACAGTTGATTGCATCGGAGATATGTCTTACCGCACTGTTGGCAAAAAATATTTGGATGACGGTGAGCAAGATTAGTTTTTAGTAGTGCAATTCGTGTGAATTTGCTGCGGTTTTATTTAACATTGAGGAAAGCTTAAGATTTATAACATCTTCTATAAGATATTTTGTAGGTCCTCGGACCGATTTTTAGCACTCTTGCAAAAAGAGTGCTAATTTTTTGAGTTTTTGTCTTGACTTTGGTGTGGAAGAGTGTATAATAGAATCATGAGTTAGCACTCGGGTGTGTAGAGTGCTAAATAAAAAATCTCATATTCCAGCTCAAAGCTGAAAGGGGTGATGTCATGGTAACGGAACGTCAGAATGAGATTTTAAACTTGATCATTGACATCTTTACAAAGACCCATGAGCCAGTCGGCTCCAAATCCCTACAAGAATCAATCCAGTCTAGCAGCGCGACGATTCGTAATGACATGGCTGTTCTTGAAAAACAAGGTCTTTTAGAAAAAGCACATACATCAAGCGGGCGCAAACCCAGTGTGGCAGGTTTTCAATACTTTGTCAAACACTCCCTTTCCTTTGATCATCTTGCTGAAAATGAACTCTACGAAGTGATCAAGGCATTTGACCGTGAATTCTTCAAATTAGAGGATGTTCTTCAACAGGCAGCGGACGTTCTTTCAACGTTAAGTGGATGTACGGTGGTAGCACTTGATGTAGAACCAAGTCAACAACGCTTGACGGCTTTTGACATTGTGATTCTCAGCCAGCATACAGCTTTAGCAGTCTTTACTTTGGATGAGTCCAATACGATTACCAGTCAATTCATGATTCCCCGTAATTTCTTGCGAAGTGATTTGATTCAGCTGAAGGAATTGATACAAGAGCGTTTCTTAGGACAGACAGTTCTTGATATTCACTATAAGATTCGGACAGAGATTCCACAAATTATCCAGCGTTATTTTACAACGACCGATAATGTTATGGATCTTTTCGAGCATATCTTTAGTGATATTTTCAAAGAAAATGTCATTGTATCTGGTAAGGTGAAGTTGCTGAATTTTTCAGATCTAAAGAGTTATCAATTCTTTGATCAACCGCAAAAAGTGGCTTTTGAAATTCGAGATAGTTTAGCTGAAGATCAAATGCAGACGGTGCGCGTGGCAGACAGCAGAGAAAGCAGTCTGGCGAATTTGACGCTCATCTCTAGCAAATTTCTCATTCCTTACCGAGGATTTGGTATGCTAGCGGTCATTGGACCAGTCAATTTAGATTATCAGCGAGTTGTCAGTCAACTCAATGTTGTCAATCGCGTTTTAACGATGAAGCTCACAGATTTTTATAGATATCTGAGTAGCAATCATTATGAAGTGCATTAAGGCGACAGAGCTGATAGTTATAGATAGAAAAATACTTAAAATACCATAAGGAGGTGCCTAGTGGCAGAAGAAAAACAGCAAGAAGAAGCAAAAAAAGAGGACGTTTCGGTAGAAGAAACGTCTGAAGAAACAACAGAGGTAGCTCCTGAGAAGTCCGAATTGGACTTGGCAAATGAGCGTGCAGACGAATTTGAAAACAAATATCTTCGTGCAGCTGCTGAAATGCAAAATATTCAGCGCCGAGCAAATGAAGAGCGTCAGCAATTGCAGAAATATCGTAGCCAAGACTTAGGGAAAGCAATCCTTCCTTCGTTGGACAACTTAGAACGCGCCTTGGCTGTTGAGGGATTGACTGAGGATGTCAAAAAAGGCCTGGAAATGGTTCAAGAAAGCTTGATTGCCGCTCTTAAAGATGAAGGAATTGAAGAAGTTCCGACAGACGGTGAATTTGATCACAACTTCCATATGGCTATTCAGACGGTGCCGGCAGATGATGATCACCCAGCTGGAAGCATCGCACAAGTCTTCCAAAAGGGCTACAAACTCCATGAACGTCTCCTAAGACCAGCTATGGTAGTAGTAGCAGAATAAAAAATCTCGTCCGAAACGACGGTAAACTATGAAGAAAGAAAATATATTTTCGCTCTGCTAAACCGTGAGCGAAGCGAACAATTGGCGATACTCCTCGCCGTGGCGCTCTCTGCACAAACTTTAATAAAGAGATTGACTTAGTCAAGCTCTGATGGTGTCGCCACTTAAGAAGAGTATCAAAAAAGAAATTCTAAATAAAGAGGAAAAAATAATGAGCAAAATTATTGGTATTGACTTAGGTACAACAAATTCAGCAGTTGCAGTTCTTGAAGGAACTGAAAGCAAAATTATCGCAAATCCAGAAGGTAACCGTACAACACCATCAGTTGTGTCTTTCAAAAACGGTGAAATCATCGTTGGTGACGCAGCAAAACGTCAAGCAGTGACAAACCCTGATACGATTATCTCCATTAAATCAAAAATGGGCACTTCTGAAAAAGTTTCAGCAAATGGAAAAGAATATACTCCACAAGAAATCTCAGCTATGATTCTTCAATACTTGAAAGGCTATGCTGAAGATTACCTTGGTGAAAAAGTAACCAAAGCAGTTATCACAGTTCCTGCTTACTTCAACGATGCGCAACGTCAAGCAACCAAAGACGCTGGTAAAATCGCTGGTCTTGAAGTAGAACGGATTGTCAACGAACCAACAGCAGCGGCTCTTGCTTATGGTTTGGATAAGACAGATAAAGAAGAAAAAATCCTTGTATTTGACCTTGGTGGTGGTACATTTGACGTGTCAGTCCTTGAATTAGGCGACGGTGTCTTTGATGTGTTAGCTACTGCAGGGGACAACAAACTCGGTGGTGACGACTTTGACCAAAAGATTATCGACCACTTGGTAGCAGAATTCAAGAAAGAAAATGGTATTGACTTGTCAACTGACAAGATGGCTCTTCAACGTTTGAAAGATGCGGCTGAAAAAGCTAAGAAAGACCTTTCTGGTGTAACGTCTACTCAAATCAGCTTGCCATTCATCACTGCGGGAGAAGCTGGACCTCTCCACTTAGAAATGACCTTGACACGTGCGAAATTTGATGACTTGACTCGTGAGCTTGTGGATCGCACAAAAGAACCTGTTCGTCGTGCATTGTCTGACGCTGGTCTTAGCTTGTCAGAAATTGATGAAGTTATTCTTGTTGGTGGTTCAACACGTATCCCAGCCGTTGTGGAAGCAGTAAAAGCTGAAACTGGTAAAGAACCAAACAAATCTGTAAACCCTGACGAAGTGGTTGCTATGGGTGCTGCTATCCAAGGTGGTGTGATTACTGGTGATGTTAAAGACGTTGTCCTTTTGGACGTAACACCGTTGTCACTTGGTATCGAAACTATGGGTGGTGTATTTACAAAACTTATTGACCGCAACACAACTATCCCAACTTCTAAATCACAAGTGTTCTCAACTGCTGCTGATAACCAACCAGCTGTGGATATCCATGTTCTTCAAGGTGAACGCCCAATGGCAGCAGATAACAAGACACTTGGACGTTTCCAATTGACAGACATTCCTGCTGCACCTCGTGGTATCCCTCAAATTGAAGTAACATTTGATATTGACAAAAACGGTATCGTGTCTGTTAAGGCTAAAGACCTTGGTACGCAAAAAGAACAACATATCGTTATCCAATCGAACTCAGGTTTGACAGATGAAGAAATTGACCGCATGATGAAAGATGCAGAAGCAAACGCCGAAGCAGATAAAAAACGTAAAGAAGAAGTAGATCTTCGCAACGAAGTGGATCAAGCTATCTTTGCGACTGAAAAGACTATCAAAGAAACAGAAGGCAAAGGCTTTGATGCAGAACGTGACGCTGCTCAAGCTGCTCTTGATGAATTGAAAAAAGCCCAAGAAAACAACAACTTGGATGACATGAAATCAAAACTTGAAGCCCTCAATGAAAAAGCTCAAGCCCTCGCTGTGAAACTTTACGAACAAGCGGCTGCAGCCCAACAAGCTCAAGCAGGAGCAGAAGGAGCAAGTCAAACAAATACAGACGACAACAAAGGTGATGATGTCGTAGACGGTGAGTTTACTGAGAAATAAGACGCCAAAGCAAAATGGCTACTCGAAGCAGTTCATCTGCTAACGCTTGCCACTATAAGGCGGTCGAGCTAGGCGGCTTACTAGCTCGAAAACAAAGAAAAAATCGTCTTTGTCTTTTCCCGTCGTAACGATGAGATGGGAGTGCCTCAGGAAAATCCTAAGACCTCCTTTGTCACATCTTGGAAAGAACGATTGCGGATTATATTTTAGTGCTTGCTCAATCTTACTTGTAGCCGATTTGTAACAGATAAATTCAGGGGTTGATAAACCAACCTCTGTTTTTGGATAATGGAATCTTAGAATTGAACCTGCCCTAAAAAAGTTCGTTCTGTTAAATTAAAACGAAAGGAAAGTGTTCGTAACTGAACACGGGCTACGGACTGTGCCAAAAAGATAGTTTTTCCTAGAATCTCTGGCTTCTTCGTCAAAACTCCTATTTTGGCTGTGCCCGCTTAACGCCCTTTGTATCTTATATTATGAATAATACAGAATTTTACGACCGTTTAGGCGTTTCAAAAAACGCATCTCAGGATGAGATTAAGAAAGCCTATCGGAAATTATCAAAAAAATATCATCCAGACATCAATAAAGAACCGGGTGCTGAAGAGAAATACAAAGAAGTCCAAGAGGCTTATGAAACCTTGAGTGATGAGCAAAAACGGGCAGCCTATGATCAATATGGTGCTGCGGGTGCTAATGGAGGCTTCGGCGGTGGAGCTGGCGGTTTTGGTGGCTTTGACGGTTCTAGCTTTGGTGGCTTTGAAGATATTTTCTCTAGCTTCTTTGGTGGAGGTGGTGCAAGTCGCAATCCCAACGCACCTCGTCAAGGGGATGATCTGCAATATCGGGTCAACCTTAAGTTTGAAGAAGCGATTTTTGGTACAGATAAAGAAATTAAATACAATCGTGAGGCGACTTGCCATACTTGTCACGGTTCGGGTGCGAAACCAGGAACTAGCCCAATAACTTGTAGTCGTTGTCACGGATCTGGTGTCATCAATGTGGACACGCAAACTCCACTTGGCATGATGCGTCGTCAAGTCACTTGTGATGTCTGCCATGGGCGCGGACAAGAAATCAAAGACCCTTGTCAAACCTGCAATGGGACAGGGCATGAAAAACAAGCCCATAGTGTTCATGTGAAAATCCCTGCAGGTGTTGAAACTGGTCAACAAGTTCGTTTGTCTGGTCAAGGTGAGGCTGGTTTCAATGGTGGACCGTACGGAGATCTATATGTTGTCGTTCAGGTGGAGTCAAGTGATAAATTTGAGCGAGATGGCTCTACCATTTATTACAAACTGAACCTCAACTTTGTTCAAGCAGCCTTAGGTGATAGCGTTGAAATTCCGACTGTTCACGGAGATGTGGAATTAACCATTCCAGAAGGAACGCAAACAGGCAAACGATTCCGTCTTCGTGGAAAAGGAGCGCCAAGTCTTCGTGGTGGTAGCATGGGAGACCAATATGTCACGGTCAACGTTGTGACACCGACAGGACTTAATGACAAACAAAAAGCAGCATTGAAAGATTTTGCTGCTGCTGGAAATATAACCGTTACTCCTAAAAAGAAAGGCTTCTTTGATAAAATGAAAGATGCCTTTGAAGGAGAATAAAATAAATGGGGATCAGTTTTTCTGTTCTCCATTTTTTGTAATGATATGCTGTATTCCCATATCTAATCCTTTTAAAATCTGTGGAATGAAGGTTGGAAATACCCTGTGGTTTTCTAATTCTTGAATAGGAATCTAGTGAACTGTTTCGTCCTCTATTTGACTTTGGAATTGTTTTCCTTTTGGTTTCATAAGATAGTATAGGCAAATTTCATGGCAATCTAACCCTCTTAAGACACCGTTTGAATTTGAAAAGAAATTTTCGTGAAAGCAGACCAAGCGGTCAATTTCATATTGCTGTCCAGTTTCTTCTATAACCTCTCGAAGAACAGCTTCTTCGGTTGTTTCGCCAAATTGAACAGCTCCACCAACGGAGTAATGATAGTCTTCGGAAGGACTGCTCATGAAGCAAATAGCTCCCTCTTCAATAATGATAGCGGCTGCTCGATAGCGAAAGCGTTGATGCCCGTTTGTGTAACTAATATCTTCTGCCATTTGGCTCCTCCTTAGCTAATTAAGTGTATAGTCTTTTGTCAGTCTTGTCAAGCCCAATCTGTACCCAGACAGTTTTGTTTTTACAGTCTTGCGAGGGGCTTTTTTTCTTGTTACAATAAACACATGACACGATATAAAGCGATTATTTCTTATGACGGTCATGATTTTGCTGGTTTTCAGCGGCAACCTCATGCTCGCAGCGTCCAAGAAGAGATTGAAAAGACTTTAACTAAAATCAATAGAGGAAAGCCTGTCATCGTTCATGGAGCTGGACGCACAGACAGTGGCGTTCATGCTTTGGGGCAGGTAATTCATTTTAATTTACCACAAAAAAGGGATGAAGAAAAACTACGTTTCGCACTTGATACGCAGACACCAGAAGACATTGATTTTATTAGCGTAGAAGAGGTGAATGAAGATTTTCATTCAAGATATTGTAAACACAGCAAGACCTATGAATTTATAGTGGATATTGGGCGTCCTAAAAATCCTATGATGCGCCATTATGCAACCCATTTTCCTTATCTTTTGGACATTTCTTTAATGAAAAATGCTATTGCAAAGCTCGAAGGAACTCACGATTTTACGGGTTTCACAGCTTCAGGGACTAGTGTGGAAAATAAAGTTCGGACGATTACAGAAGCACGCTTAGGCTTTGATGAGAAACGTAATTTTCTGATTTTTACTTTTTCTGGCAATGGATTTTTATATAAGCAAATCCGCAATATGGTCGGGACATTGCTGAAGATTGGCAACGGACGAATGCCAGTTGAGCAGATTGATAGAATTTTAACAGAGAAAAATCGTCATTTGGCTGGACCAACAGCAGCACCAAACGGACTTTATCTAAAGGAGATACGATATGAAGAATAACTTTATTTTAGCTATATCAGGAAATGATATTTTTAGTGGTGGCGGACTGCATGCTGATTTAGCAACCTACACGGTCAACCAACTGCATGGTTTTGTGGCGGTGACTTGCTTGACCGCTATGACAGAGCAAGGTTTTGAGGTTGTTCCTGTAGACACGACCGTCTTTGCTCAGCAGCTCAATTCTCTCAAGGATGTACCTTTCTCAGCTATTAAATTGGGGCTTTTGCCCAATGTAGAAGTGGCAGATTTGGCTTTAGATTTTGTGAAAGCTCATGCAGAGACTCCTGTTGTGTTAGACCCTGTCTTAGTTTGCAAGGAAACCCATGATGTGGAGGTTTCGGCACTTCGAGATGAACTGATTAAATTTTTTCCTTACGTAAGCATCGTCACGCCCAACTTACCAGAAGCCGAACTGTTAGTTCAAAAAGAGTTGCAAACATTGGAGGATGTCAAAGAAGCGGCTAAACTTCTCCATTCCTTGGGTGCTAAATCCGTTGTTATCAAAGGAGGAAATCGCTTAGATGCTCAAAAAGCGATAGATGTTTTTTATGACGGCGAACAATTTCAAATTTTGGAATCACCTGTTTTAGAAAACAATAACACGGGTGCTGGCTGCACCTTTGCTTCTAGCATTGCCAGTCAGCTATTACTAGGAAAATCAACTTTTGAAGCTGTTCAAATTTCCAAAAAATTTGTTTATCAAGCTATCCAACATTCAGATCAATATGGGGTTGTTCAATATGAAAAAAAATCAGACATATAAACTTGTTCTTTTGTCCATGATTGCTGCATTGACAGTTGTTTTGGGCTATTATTTGAAAATTCCAACACCAACAGGGATTTTAACTTTCCTTGATGCAGGAATTTTCTTTACCGCCTTTTATTTTGGTAGAAAAGAAGGAGCAATTGTTGGTGGTTTAGCCGGATTTCTTATTGATTTGATTTCGGGTTATCCTCAGTGGATGTTTTTCAGCCTGATTTTTCATGGTCTACAAGGCTATTTTGCAGGTTTTAAAGAAAAAAGTCGCTATCTTGGTTTAGTATTGGCGACGCTTGTTATGGTAGGAGGTTATGCTCTCGCTTCCACGATTATGCATGGTTGGGGAGCAGCTTTTCCAGAAATATTTCCTAACTTTTGCCAAAATACCTTAGGAATGATTGCCGGAGCTATTTTGAATAAATTGTTGGCAGATGTTTTGAAAAAATAAAGTAAATAAGGGGCGTTGTGCCCTTTTTACTTTTAAGAATTTCAGTTTGTAAAAGCGATAAAAATCATTTATAATACAATTAAAACGAGGTGAAATCATGGATTTACAAGAATTGAAAATACAAACACAAATCATTTTAACAGATGTTTTAGAAAAATCAGCTCTTTCTTCCGGTGATATTTTTGTACTGGGCTTGTCTTCCAGTGAGGTGATTGGAGGGCATATTGGAAAAAATTCCAGTCAAGAAGTGGGAGAAGTTATTGTCAAAACTATGTTGGATACGTTGTCAGTTCGCGGAATTTACTTGGCGGTTCAGGGCTGTGAACATGTGAATCGCGCTTTGGTCGTGGAGAAAGAATTGGCGCAAAAACAAAACCTGGAAATTGTCAATGTCTTGCCAACTCTTCATGCTGGTGGAAGTGGTCAATTAGCAGCTTTTAAATATATGAACAACCCAGTTGAAGTGGAATTTATTACGGCTCAAGCGGGGCTAGATATCGGAGATACAGCGATTGGTATGCATATCAAACATGTCCAAATCCCAGTTCGACCAATTTTGAGAGAATTAGGAGAAGCGCATGTGACTGCTCTTGCCAGTCGCCCTAAGCTAATCGGTGGAGTACGTGCTGCTTACCAAAAGGATAAAATTCGGAAAGCATAAAGAGAAAAATAAACAAGTTGATGGAAAATCATTAAATTTTCATTAGAAAATTTGTGAATTAACGTGTATTTATGGTATAATTGATTGTATTCAATAAATTTTAAGGAGAAATGACAGAATGTCTGTATCATTTGAAAACAAAGAAACAAATCGCGGAGTTTTGACATTTACAATCAGTCAAGAACAAATCAAGCCAGAATTGGATCGCGTGTTTAACTCAGTTAAGAAAACTCTGAATGTACCAGGTTTCCGTAAAGGTCATCTTCCTCGTCCGGTGTTTAACCAAAAATTTGGGGAAGAAGCTCTTTACCAAGACACACTAAACGCCCTTCTCCCAGCTGCTTATGAAGCTGCTGTTAAAGAAGCAGAAATTGAAGTTGTTGCTCAACCACAATTTGATGTGGCGTCTATGGAAAAAGGTCAAGATTGGACTATTACCGCTGAAGTGGTTACAAAACCTGAAGTAAAATTAGGTGAATATAAAAATCTAGAAGTGTCTGTTGATGTCTCTAAAGAAGTATCTGACGCAGATGTAGACGCAAAAATTGAACGCGAACGCAACAATTTAGCAGAGCTAGTATTGAAAGAAGACAAGGCTGCTAATGGCGACACAGTTGTGATTGACTTTGTTGGAACAGTTGACGGCGTTGAATTTGACGGCGGTAAAGGAGATAACTTCTCACTTGAACTCGGAAGCGGTCAATTCATTCCGGGTTTTGAGGATCAATTGGTTGGACATGCTGCTGGTGAAACAGTAGAAGTAAACGTGACATTCCCAGAAGACTATCAAGCAACAGACCTTGCAGGTAAAGATGCTAAGTTTGTTACAACCATTCATGAAGTCAAAGAAAAAGAAGTTCCAGAACTAGATGATGAACTAGCGAAAGACATTGATGAAGATGTTGAGACACTTGACGAATTAAAAGAAAAATACCGCAAAGAATTAGCTGAATCAAAAGAAATTGCTTTTGATGACGCAGTCGAATCTGCAGCGCTTGATCTTGCAGTAGAAAATGCAGAAATCGTTGAGTTGCCAGAAGAAATGGTTCACGAAGAAGTTCACCGCTCTGTAAATGAATTCCTTGGAAACATGCAACGTCAAGGTATTTCACCAGATATGTATTTCCAAATTACTGGTACAACGCAAGAAGATCTTCACAAGCAACATGAAGCTGATGCTGAAAAACGTACTAAGACAAACCTTGTGATTGAAGCTGTTGCGAAAGCAGAAGGATTTGAAGCAAGTGATGAAGATATTGAAGCAGAAATTGCTTCTCTTGCCGCTGATTACAATATGGAAGTAGAACGCGTTCGTCAACTTCTTTCAGCAGATATGTTGAAACATGATATTGTGATTAAAAAAGCCGTTGAATTGATTACAAGTACTGCAAAAGTAAAATAATCGAGCGATAACATAAGGCAAGTTCAGTCAGAGAATTGGCTGAATTGCCTTTTTGCTTCTTTTTATATAAAAGCGGAAGTCATTTTGGTAAAAATGGTGATTTTCTTGAATAGAAGATAAAATTCTTTTGACGAAAGAAGATTTTTATCGTACAATAAAAAGTAGCGAAAAATTCAATAAATTAAATATTTGAGAGCTAACAGGGCAGAAGCCCTCAGACTTAAAAGGAGATCGACTTTGGAATTAGAAGTATTTGCTGGACAAGAAAAAAGTGAACTTTCTATGATTGAAGTAGCGCGTGCTATCTTAGAAACGCGTGGTCGTCATCATGAAATGTATTTTAATGATCTTGTCAATGAAATTCAAAATTACCTTGAAAAATCAAATAGTGATATTCGTGAAGCCTTGCCACTTTTTTATACAGAGCTAAATGTAGACGGCAGTTTCATTCCTCTTGGAGATAACAAATGGGGCTTGCGTTCATGGTATGCGATTGACGAGGTGGATGAAGAAATTATCACACTTGAAGAAGATGATGAAGAAACTCCGAAGAAACGGAAGAAGAAACGTGTGAACGCCTTTATGGACGGAGATGAAGATGCCATTGATTACAATGACGATGATCCAGAAGATGAAGACTCATACGAAGCAGACCCTGCCCTTAATTATGACGAGGACAATCCGGACGACGAGAAGAGTGAAGTTGAAGCGTATGATGCTGAAATCAATGAAATTGCACCTGATGATTTAGGTGAAGAAGTCGAACTCAATGAAGAGGACGAAGATTATTCTGACGATGAAGTAGATGGAGAAGATGAAGAATAGTCAAATTTAATGATATATTCTTATTTTCTTATTTGACAAAAGTTTTATTCTGCGATATTATAATATTGGGCACTTCTTTTAAGAAGTCGAAGCTCCCTAGCTCTAGGGAGCTATTTTTGTTTTGCTATTCATGAACACGTCTTAAAAAGCAATGGACGTTGTATTTTAGATAAGGAGTATTTATGGCAACAAAATATATTTTTGTTACAGGTGGTGTAGTTAGTTCAATCGGTAAAGGGATTGTGGCAGCAAGTCTTGGCCGTCTTTTGAAAAATCGTGGTCTTAAGGTAACCATTCAAAAGTTTGACCCCTATATCAATATTGACCCAGGAACGATGAGTCCTTACCAACACGGGGAAGTGTTCGTGACAGACGATGGCGCAGAAACAGACTTAGATCTAGGACACTATGAACGTTTTATTGACATTAACCTAAATAAATATTCAAATGTCACAACTGGTAAGATTTATAGTGAAGTTCTTCGAAAAGAGCGTAAAGGTGAGTACCTTGGAGCAACAGTTCAAGTCATTCCACACATTACAGATGCTTTGAAAGAAAAGATTAAACGCGCTGCAACGACAACCGACTCTGACGTGATTATCACAGAAGTAGGAGGAACTGTTGGAGATATTGAAAGTTTGCCATTCTTAGAAGCACTTCGTCAAATGAAGGCAGATGTTGGTGCAGATAATGTGATGTATATCCACACGACATTGCTTCCTTATCTGAAAGCTGCTGGGGAAATGAAAACGAAGCCCACTCAGCATTCTGTAAAAGAATTGCGTGGTCTTGGAATTCAACCGAACATGCTTGTTATTCGTACTGAAAAACCGGCTGGCCAAAATATTAAGAACAAATTGGCACAATTTTGTGATGTAGCACCAGAAGCAGTGATTGAGTCGCTAGATGTGGAACATTTGTATCAAATTCCGCTGAATTTGCAAGCACAAAACATGGACCAAATCGTTTGTGATCACTTGAAGTTGGACGTGCCAGAAGCAGATATGACAGATTGGTCTGCTATGGTTGATAAAGTCATGAACTTGAAGAAACAAGTAAAAATTGCGCTTGTTGGGAAATATGTGGAGTTGCCAGATGCGTATATCTCTGTTGTAGAAGCTCTCAAGCACTCTGGTTATGCCAATGATGCAGAAATCAAGCTGAATTGGGTCAATGCAAATGATGTCACAACTGAAAATGTCACCGAATTGTTGAAAGATGCAGACGGTATTATTGTGCCGGGGGGATTTGGTCATCGCGGAACCGAAGGAAAGATTGCGACCATTCAATATGCGCGTGAAAATGATGTGCCAATGCTTGGAATTTGCCTTGGTATGCAGTTGACTTGTGTTGAGTTTGCTCGCCATGTGCTAGGATTTGAAGATGCTAATTCTTCAGAATTAAATCCTGATACGAAGCATCCTGTTATTGATTTGATGCGTGATCAGATTGATGTAGAAGATATGGGAGGAACGCTTCGCTTAGGACTTTATCCGTCTAAGTTGAAACGTGGTTCCAAAGCCGCTGCAGCTTATGATAATCAAGAAGTTGTTCAGCGTCGTCACCGCCACCGTTACGAATTTAACAATGAATTCCGTCAACAATTTGAAGACGCAGGATTTGTCTTCTCAGGAGTTTCACCTGATAATCGTCTGGTAGAAATTGTTGAAATTCCAGAAAATCAATTCTTTGTGGCTTGTCAATATCACCCAGAATTATCCAGCCGCCCTAATCGTCCAGAAGGACTTTACACAGCTTTTGTTACAGCTGCGGTTGAAAATAGTGAGAAATAAGATTGGAAGCAATTCCAGTCTTTTTAGCATTTCTCATAGGAGAAAAATTTGTCAATATGAATGAAAGACAGCATTTTAAAACTAAAGTAAGAAATTTTCTCCTAAAAATGATACAATTTGAATAGTTGATGAGCTCAATAAATAATGAAACGGAGGTGGATCATGATGAAGTTTATACTGAATGAAAGTCTCGCAATGCTTGGAATTAAAAATGTGGTTATTGGCATCGCTAAAAATGTAGATCCACATGCACCTTTACCTGCTTCATTTTTGAAAAAGCAAAAAGAGATGGAAAAGTGGGCATTGAATTGCGATATAGATGAGGTGTCTGATACTCCAGTTATTCAAGGCTACAAGGATTTGTTGCAAAGTGTCGGACGTAGTGTCAAGAAGAATCCTCCTACCGTTTTGGCGCTTATTCGGAATATTCGACATCGTGGATCCATCCCGAATATTAATAGTATTATTGATATTTATAATGTTGAATCTTTACATTCTTTATTAGCCATCGGTGGGCATGATTTGGATAAAATAGAGGAGCAGATAGAGTTTACTGTTAGCCAAAATGAAGACGTTTTTCTGCCGATTTTATCTACGAAAAAACATGTTTCTCCCACGGATTACATCTATCGTGATAAAAAAGGTATTCTAGCGTGGTTGGACGTTCGTGATGGAGAACATTATAAATTTGATGATGAGACAAAGAATGCCATTTTTATCATTCAAGGAAATGCTCATACATCTGTTGAAATGCGTTTAGAAGCACTGAAGCGCATTGAGAACGATTTAGCAGAATGTATGCCGAATCTGGATTTTGAAACGTATGTCATTCACCCAGAGGGGAAATAACCTAAAAGGCAATGTATCCATCAATAGGATACGAGAAGTGAGTCCGTTGTTTGAAAGCATTTCGGCTCACAACAACGTTTTTTATTGAAAGATTTGTTTGAAAATTCTTTACTTTTTATGAAGATATAGTATAATATAGAATATATCATACTTTTCGGAGGTAACTATGAAAAAAAGTAAAATCATCGCAGTTGCGGGGCTTGCTCTTTTAACGTCTGGTCTTTTAGCTGCTTGCTCGGGTTCAAAATCGAACTCCACAGAAAAAAAGTTTGGTTATGTATATACTGGTGATCCAGAAACTTTGGATTATGTAACATCAGGAAAAGCAACCACTAGCGATCTTGTGACAAATGGAGTTGACGGATTGTTAGAAAATGACAAATATGGAAATCTTGTACCATCAATGGCTAAGTCATGGACTGTATCAAAAGATGGTTTAACCTATACTTATAAACTTCGTAAGGATGCCAAATGGTACACATCAGAAGGCGAAGAATATGCAGAAGTTAAGGCGCAAGACTTTGTAACTGGTTTGAAACATGCTGCTGATAAGAAATCAGAAGCTCTTTATCTTGTTCAAAACTCAATTAAAGGTTTGGATGCTTATGTAAATGGTCAAACAAAAGACTTTTCAACTGTAGGCGTGAAAGCTGTCGATGATTATACTGTTCAGTATACATTGAACCAACCAGAACCTTACTGGAATTCAAAAACAACGTCAGCTATTCTTTGGCCAGTCAATGCAGAATTTTTGAAATCTAAGGGAGATAAATTCGGTCAATCAACGAATCCTAGTTCCATTCTTTACAATGGTCCATTCCTTATGAAAGCTATTACAGCTAAGTCTGCAGTAGAATATGTTAAAAACAACAATTATTGGGATAAGGATAATGTAAACGTTGATAGCATCAAGTTGGCTTATTATGATGGTCAAGACCAAGACTCATTAGCACGTAACTTTAAAGATGGCGCTTATACGTATGCACGTCTCTTCCCAGCAAGTTCAAACTTTGCAACTTTTGAAAAGGACTTCAAAGACAATATCTATACATCAGAAGCAGGTGCAGGAACAGCGGTTTTAGGACTTAATATTGACCGTCAAACATACAACCACACTGCTAAAAAAACAGATGAACAAAAAAATTCAACGAAAAAAGCATTGTTGAACAAAGACTTCCGCCAAGCTTTGAACTTTGCACTTGACCGCGATTCTTACGCTGCACAAGTCAATGGTAAAGATGGCGCTGCTAAAGCAATCCGCAATATGTTTGTACCGTCTGACTTTGTCCAAGTTGGAGAAAAATCATTTAGCGATGTTGTAGAAGAAAAATTAGCTAGCTATGGTGATGACTGGAAGGGTGTCAAATTAGCAGATTCACAAAACGGTTTGTACAATCCAGACAAAGCAAAAGCGAAATTTGCAAAAGCAAAAGGAGCATTGCAAGCTCAAGGTGTGCAATTCCCAATCCACATAGATGTTCCTGTAATTGAAACTTCTAAAAACTTTGTTGCTCGTATACAATCTATGAAACAATCTATTGAAAAAGTGCTTGGCAAAGAAAATGTTGTCATGGACTTGAATATGATGTCAGAAGATGATGTAATGAACATCACTTATTATGCTCCGAATGCAGCTAGCGAAGATTGGGATCTCTCAGGTATCGTTGGTTGGACTCCTGACTATCAAGACCCATCTACTTATCTTGACATTTTGAAATCAACATCTTCTGATAATACGAAAACTTGGTTTGGATTTGACTCTGGTAGTGAAAATGCTGGTGCTAAAGCAGTTGGCTTGGACGAATATAATAAATTAGTCGATGAAGCAGGTGCAGAAACAACAGACATTGCAAAACGTTATGAAAAATATGCAGCAGCACAAGCTTGGTTGACAGATAGCTCTTTGATTTTACCAACAATGGCTTCAACGGGTGCAGCAACATTTGTTTCACGTATCGAACCATTCTCAGGTCCATTTGCGCAAACAGGTAGCAAAGGTAGCTCAACCTACTTCAAATACATTAAAGTTGGTAACGATGCTGTCACTAAGAAAGACTATGAAGCAGCTAATAAGAAATGGCAAAAAGAAAAAGCTGAGTCTAATAAAAAAGCTCAAGATAAATTAGCTGATCATGTAAAATAATACAACCTATAAAAGCAGGTAAAACTTACTAAAAGGTGAGGAAAACCTGCTTTTTTCTATCCATGAAATTGTAAGGTTAATATAATTCCTTTGATACTAGGTTTAAAAAATATGTCATAAAATTTAGAAAATTCTATTTACTTTTTATGTTTTGTGTGCTAGAATGTATAAAAATAATGATTTTGGGAGGAATATTCATGAAGAAAAGTAAAATCATTACCCTTGCAGCGCTAGCCTTGCTTGCAACAGGAGCTCTAGCAGCTTGTTCTGGCTCTAAAACAAGCTCGGGGAACAAAACATTCTCATATATTTATGAGCAAGATCCAGATAACCTGAACTATTTGACAACTGGGAAAGCAGCCACTGCAAATCTTACCAGTAATGCCATTGACGGACTCTTGGAAAATGACCGTTACGGAAATCTAGTTCCTTCTGTAGCGAAGGATTGGACAGTCTCCAAGGACGGCTTGACTTATACTTATACACTTCGTAAGGGTGTGAAATGGTACACATCAGAGGGCGAAGAGTATGCAGAAGTTAAGGCACAAGACTTTGTGACAGGCTTAAAATATGCTGCGGATAATAAATCTGAAGCTATTTACTTGGTGCAAGATTCAATCAAAGGCTTGGATGCTTACATGAAGGGTGAAAATAAAGATTTCTCTTCTGTCGGTATCAAAGCAGTTGATGATTACACGGTTCAATACACGCTTAATCGACCAGAAAGCTTTTGGAATTCTAAAACAACAATGGGCGTTCTAGCACCAGTTAATGCAGAATTTTTGAAATCAAAAGGCAATAAATTTGCACAAGCAACAGACCCATCTAGTCTTCTTTATAATGGTCCATACTTGCTGAAATCTATCACAGCGAAATCATCTGTTGAATTTGCTAAAAATCCAAACTACTGGGATAAGAAGAATGTGCACATTGACAACATCAAGTTGTCCTACTATGATGGTCAAGACCAAGACAAACTTGCTAAAGGATTTAGTGATGGCTCATTTACCAATGCCAAAGTATTTCCAACAAGTCCAAGTTATGCTTCTGTCAGCAAGAAATACAAAAACAACATCGTTTATACTCCGCAAGATGCAACGACTTACCTAGTAGCTACAAACATTGACCGTCAATCTTACAAACATACTTCAAAGACAACAGATGCTCAAAAGACTTCTACTAAGAAAGCTTTGCTAAACAAGGATTTCCGTCAAGCGATTACCTTTGCATTTGACCGCACAGCTTATGCATCACAGGTGAATGGTAAAGACGGTGCGACGAAGATGCTCCGTAATCTCTTTGTACCGCCAACATTTGTTCAAACAGATGACAAGAGCTTTGGAGAATTGGTCAAAGAAAAATTAGTTGGTTATGATGAAAGTTGGAAAGATGTCAACTTAAATGATGCGCAAGATGGTCTTTACAATCCAACTAAAGCTAAAGAAAAATTAGCGAAAGCGAAAGCAGCGCTTCAAGCAGACGGTGTTCAATTCCCAATCCACATTGATATGCCAGTTGACCAAACAGCAACTAATAAAGTTCAACGTGTGCAATCATTGAAACAATCGATTGAAAAAAATCTTGGGAAAGAAAATGTTGTGATTGATATTCAACAAATGTCTAAAGACGACGTGAATAATATCACTTACTTTGCCGAATCCGCAGCTGCAGAAGATTGGGATCTTTCTGATAATGTTGGTTGGAGTCCAGATTTCCAAGACCCATCTACCTATCTTGATGTTATCAAACCTTCAAGCGGTGAAAGCACTAAGACTTATCTAGGATTTGATGCAGGCACGAACAACGCTGCTGCAGCACAAGTTGGTATGAACGAATATGAAAAGTTGTTGAATGAGGCTGAAAAAGAAACCAACAATACGAATGCACGCTATGAAAAATATGCTGCAGCCCAAGCTTGGTTGACTGATAATGCATTGGTCATTCCAACAACAACACTAACGGGTCGCCCAATTCTTTCTCGTACAGTACCATTTAGTAATGCCTTTGCTTGGTCAGGAAACAAGGGAAATAGTGAAACAATTTTCTATAAATACCTTGAAATCCAAGATGAGCCTGTGACTCAAAATCAATACAAGAAGGCCATGGAAAAATGGAATAAAAAGCGCACAGAGTCTAATAAAAAGGCTCAAGAAGAACTTGCAGATCATGTTAAATAATTGAAAAAAATTAGATAAATTTTAACAGAAAAACAAAAAAAGTTCAATTATGATAAAAATATTCTGACAATTGGTTTTACAATTAACCAAAATTGTGATATAATTTTAAACAATCAGTTTAAAAATTGAAGGTATTCTAAAATTGGAAATAGGTATTTGTCGTGACGCGTGGCATTTCTCTATCAGTTCCTTCGGTCTTGGCTGACAGGTTATGTTTAATAACTTAACCATAGTTATTAAAGTGGAATATCTGATGTGACTCATGCTGAATCATTAAAATACAAAAAGAATTAGCAGATCATGTAAAATAAACTTCTCATCAGAACTTTCTCTAACAGGAGGGAAAGTTCTTTTGGGATTTTAAAGGAAACGGTAAATGAAGAAATATATTTTTATGCGTATCTTACGCTCTTTAGTATCTATTTTCATGGTAACAACGCTGACTTACACCATTATCTATACCATGGTGCCTAGGAAGTTGATTTTCAAACAGGACCCAAACTATAACAAAATAGCGACAACTCCTGATAAAAAAGCCAATTACGAAAATACGATTTTTGAGCGTATGGGTTACATTGACTACTATGATACGAAGGAATTGCAAGAAAAAGCTAGTAAAGAGAATTCTTCTGTAACAGTAGAACCTACTAATGCAAATAAAAAAATCTATGAAGCTTACATCAAAAAGCTGGGACGCGGTTGGAAATTGCAGCAATTTAAAGAAAGCAAGCAATTTTATGCAACTCGTGAAGTTCCAGTTTATGAACGCGTTCTTGGTTTCTATGGTAATTTGATTCAAATTGACCATACCGGTGCTGTGAAAGATGCTTCTAATCCGAATTTGAAGCGTTATATTTGCATTGAAAATGATCCTGCCATTGGTTGGTCTGTTGTTGGTTCTGGAACGAGACATAAATATTTATTGTACTTCAATAGTCAGTTTCCATTTATCCATCAAAATTTTGTAAGATTAAATCTAGGAACTTCTTATCCGACCTATGCTAATCTTCCTGTTTTACAGGTTATTTCACAAGGGCAAGGTCAAACGAAGACATCAGAAGTTCAATTTCCAACAGGAAAGAAAACATCATCTGTTAATATTTATACGCGTACATATAAGTCTCCAAAACAAGCCGATGCACGCGATGTTGCTAATTACGGAAAAGATGATCCCTATACGGCGACAGAGAGCAATTATCAATATCCATCTATGATTGTGAGTTCTTCTATTGTTGGGGTGATTGGTTTGGCCTTGTCATACTTAATCGCCGTTCCACTTGGATCTTATATGGCTCGCTTTAAGAATACATTGTTTGATAGTATTTCAACCGGTGCTTTGACTTTCTTAATGTCACTGCCAACTATTGCCTTGGTTTATATCATTCGCTTGATTGGTTCAGCGATTGGTTTGCCTGATTCATTCCCTATTTTGGGAGCAGGTGATTGGCGCTCTTATGTGTTGCCGGCAGTCATTCTTGGACTCTTGAGTGCGCCTTGGACAGCCGTTTGGATTCGTCGTTATATGATTGACTTGCAATCACAAGATTTTGTTCGTTTTGCACGGGCAAAAGGTCTTTCTGAAAAAGAAATTTCAAATAAACATATTTTCAAAAATGCCATGGTGCCACTTGTATCCAGCATTCCAAACTCAGTTATTGGGGTTATTACAGGTGCAACTTTGACTGAAACAGTCTTCGCTTTCCCTGGTATGGGTAAGATGTTGATTGACTCTGTTAAAGCTTCAAACAATTCTATGGTCGTTGGTCTTGTCTTTATCTTTACTTGTCTTTCTATCTTCGCTCTTTTATTGGGTGATATTCTGATGACAGTGCTTGACCCACGTATTAAATTAACATCAAAAGGAGGTAAATAATGGCTACAATTGATAAGACTAAGTTCCAATTTGTCAAACGCGATGATTTTGCCTCTGAAACAATTGATGCTCCAGCCTATTCTTACTGGAAATCAGTTATGCGTCAGTTCCTAAAAAAGAAATCAACAGTTATCATGTTGGGAATTTTGATCGCTATTATTTTGATGAGTTTCATTTATCCGATTTTCTCAGATTTTGACTTTAACGATGTCAGCAAGGTGAATGATTTCGGTGCGCGTTATATTAAACCAAACGGTCAATATTGGTTTGGTACAGATAGCAACGGAAAATCTCTTTTTGACGGAGTATGGTTTGGAGCTCGTAACTCTATCCTCATTTCTGTCATTGCAACCGTGATTAACTTAGTTATTGGTATTGTGATTGGTGGTATCTGGGGAATTTCAAAAACCGTTGACCGTATCATGATGGAAGTGTACAATATCATTTCTAACATCCCATCTCTCTTGATTGTCATTGTCTTGACTTATTCAATTGGTGCTGGTTTCTGGAACTTGATTTTTGCTATGACCATCACAGGTTGGGTTGGGATTGCTTATACAATTCGTATCCAAATCATGCGTTATCGCGACTTGGAATATAACCTTGCCAGCCGAACTTTGGGTACGCCAACACTGAAAATCATTGTGAAAAATATCATGCCACAATTGGTTTCTGTTATTGTGACAACGGCTTCGCAACTGCTTCCAAGTTTCATTTCTTATGAAGCATTTCTATCGTTCTTTGGTTTAGGGCTTCCTGTCACAGTACCAAGTTTGGGACGGTTAATTTCAGATTATTCACAAAACGTGACAACAAATGCGTATCTTTTCTGGATTCCATTGACAACCTTGATTTTGGTTTCTCTTTCATTGTTCGTTGTCGGTCAAAACTTAGCGGACGCTAGTGATCCACGTACACATAGATAGGAGTAAATATGACACAAGAAAAAAATGTAATATTGACTGCTCGCGATATTGTCGTGGAATTTGACGTTCGTGATAAAGTCTTAACAGCCATTCGTGGTGTTTCGCTTGACCTTATCGAAGGTGAGGTTCTTGCACTTGTAGGAGAATCTGGTTCTGGTAAGTCTGTTTTGACAAAGACATTTACAGGAATGTTAGAGGAAAATGGTCGAGTTGCTCAAGGAACGATTGATTACCGTGGACAAGATTTGACAAAATTGAAGTCTAATAAAGATTGGGAACCTATACGCGGTGTTAAAATTGCAACAATCTTCCAAGATCCGATGACGAGTTTGGACCCTATTAACACAATTGGTAGCCAAATTACAGAAGTGATTATCAAGCATCAAAAGAAAACGCCAAAAGAAGCAAAAGAAATGGCTGTTGACTATATGAATAAGGTCGGCATTCCTGATGCTGAAAAGCGTTTTAATGAATACCCATTCCAATATTCAGGAGGAATGCGTCAACGGATTGTTATCGCTATTGCGCTTGCTTGTCGACCTGATATCCTTATCTGTGATGAACCAACGACAGCGCTTGACGTTACGATTCAGGCACAAATCATTGATTTGTTGAAATCTTTGCAACACGAGTATGAATTCACAACTATTTTTATCACCCACGACCTGGGAGTGGTAGCAAGTATTGCAGATAAGGTTGCGGTTATGTATGCTGGTGAAATCGTTGAATACGGAACAGTAGAAGAAGTCTTTTACGATCCACGTCATCCTTACACTTGGAGTTTGTTATCTAGTCTGCCTCAGTTAGCAGATGATAAGGGTGAGTTGTATTCAATTCCTGGAACGCCGCCATCTCTCTATTCACATTTACAAGGAGATGCATTTGCCTTGCGTTCAGATTATGCTATGGAAATTGATTTTGAAGAGAAACCACCTCAAATTTATGTAACGGATACCCACTGGGCAAAAACATGGTTGTTACATGAGAATGCTCCAAAAGTGAATAAGCCAGCTGTTATTGATGATTTACACGAAAAAATTAGCTCAAAAATGGGCTTTGCCCATTTAGACGCCTAGGAGGAAGGAAATGCCTGAAAAATTAGTAGAAGTTAAAGATTTGGAAATTTCCTTCGGTGAGGGAAGCAAGAAATTTGTTGCTGTTAAAAATGCTAATTTCTTTATCAATAAAGGAGAAACGTTTTCACTTGTAGGAGAATCTGGTTCTGGTAAAACGACAATTGGTCGTGCGATTATTGGTTTAAATGATACGAGTCATGGAGAGATTTTCTTTGAAGGGAAAAAAATCAATGGCAAAAAATCAAAAGAAGAAGAGTCAGAAATCATTCGTAAAATTCAAATGATTTTCCAGGATCCTGCTGCTAGTTTGAATGAACGTGCGACAGTTGATTATATCATTTCGGAAGGCTTGTATAATTTCCATTTATTTAAAGATGAAGAAGAACGCAAGAAAAAAGTGAAAGATATTATTCATGAAGTTGGATTGTTATCAGAGCATTTAACACGTTACCCGCATGAATTTTCTGGTGGTCAACGTCAGCGGATTGGGATTGCCCGTGCGCTTGTTATGGAACCAGATTTTGTCATTGCAGATGAGCCGATTTCAGCTTTGGACGTGTCTGTGCGGGCACAAGTTTTAAACCTACTGAAAAAATTCCAAAAAGAATTAGGTTTGACTTATCTCTTTATTGCTCACGATTTATCGGTTGTACGCTTCATTTCAGATCGTATTGCGGTTATTTATAAGGGTGTGATTGTCGAAGTAGCTGAAACAGAAGAACTCTTTAACAATCCAATTCATCCTTATACTCAGTCTTTATTGTCAGCTGTGCCAATTCCAGATCCAATCTTGGAACGGAAGAAAGTGTTGAAAGTCTATGATGCTAATCAGCATGATTATTCAACGGATAAGCCAGAAATGGTCGAAATTCGTCCTGGACACTTTGTGTGGGCTAATAAAGCAGAAGTTGAAAAATATAAAAAAGAATTATAACATCATTCTTTGACTTTGAGAGAATTTTAAAAATCACTTTAGAGGTTATCTAGAGTGATTTTTGAATTCATGTTATCTTTTTCTGGACGATTCTATTTTAAACTGTGCTATACTAGTTGTAATAGAAAAGAGGAGTAATGGGCTGTATCAATTGATTGCGTTTGATATGGATGGAACACTTTTGACTAGTAAAAAAACAATTGCCAAAAGCAGTGTTGAAGCGATTGGGAGAGCTCAAGATGCTGGTAAACAAGTTGTACTTTCAACAGGACGCTCTTTGTCAGAACTGCTTCCTTATGGATATGATTTGCGCGAGATTCGCTATGATATTCTTGCAAGTGGTGCATTGATTTATGATTTGGAGGCTAAATGCGTTTTAGCTAAGCAAACCTTGCCTGCTATAGCAGTAGATAAGGTGAAAGCGATAGCAGAAGTTCAAGATTTGATGCTGGTTTGTATGATTGACGGTCAAGGCTATCTTCAAAAATCACATTTTGAGAATATTGCTAACTATTATATGGAAATTTATACTGAACTTTATGATAAAACAGCTATCTTGGTGGATAATATTTACGATGTGTTAGCTAAGGAGAGAGCATTTTGACAAAATCAATATTTATCACTTTACGGCAAGGGATCAGGGATCGAGATCAATCGTATGAAACTTTATTGTCTGAAAAGATAACGATTATAAAAGCTGAAGTAAGTGGTCTTAAACTAACAGTGCAAGGAGTTGAAAAGGGGCAGTGTTTAGCTCACCTTGCTCAAAACTTGAATCTTCCTATGGAGCAAATCATTGCTGTTGGGGATGCTGACAATGATGAAAGCATGATTCGCGAAGCAGGTTTTGGTGTTGCTATGGGAAATGCCGATGAGAATATCAAAGGTTTGGCAGATATTATTGTGGCAGATAACGACCACGGTGACTGTGCGCAGGCTATTGATGATGTGCTTCTGGCAGATAAAATATAAGAACAACGAATAAACGCTAACCCCCACTTAAGATTTCTCAATACTTAAGTGGGGGTTTAACTATCTCACAGTATTAAATACTCTTTCCTGAAGAGAGGTGGACGGGAAGAAAGTAGCCGGTTGTCACAACTTCTTCACCAGCAATTTTTCGAAGCAACAAATCTACCAGTAAACAAGCTATATCTTTCAATGGTTGCTGTATAGTGGCTAGTTGGGGATAGTAGTTTTCTACAAAATAAGTTCCGTCGTAACCGATGACTTTTAGATCCTCTGGAATTTTGATTTCCAGTTCTTGAGCGACTTTCATGATTAAAATGGCTGTCAGATCATCTGAAGCAAAAATGGCATCAGGTTTTCTATGTTTTAAAATATTTTTGATTTCCATTTCTTTGCGAATAGGAGAGAAGTCACTTGATACATTGATAATTGGTGCATCAGGTAGCATGGAAGCAAAACCTGCATGGCGGAGACCTGTCGGGGAGTTTGAATTATCATTTCCGGTAATCATAATGATATTTTGGGCACCGGATTTGACCAAGGTTTCTGCAGCCAAGACACCACCAGCATAGTTGTCTGAAGATACAACAGGAATGGAAGGGGATAAGTTGCGGTCAAAAGAGATAATGGGAGCTGTTACACGGTCATAATCAGAGATGCCTAAGTTGTGGCTGCCTGAGATAATGCCATCCACTTGATTGGCTTCTAGCATCTCCAGATACTCTTTTTCCTTACTTGAATTGTGCTCGCTATTGCAGATGATTGTCTTGTAGCCTCTTTTGAATAACTCATGTTCTAATTTGTCAATGAGTTCGGCATAAAAGATGTGACTGATATTTGGGAAAATCAATCCAATCAGTTTAGCGGATTTTCCTTGTAAGCTACGAGCGAGATTATTGGGCTTGTATCCCAACTCGCGCATGGCCTCATTGACTTTTGTAATCGTTTTTTCTGAGAGGTAGCCTTTTTTGTTAATTACACGAGATACAGTGGTTGGGCTGACTCCAGCAATTTTTGCAACATCAGTTAACTTCGCGACCATAATCTAATTCATAGTAAGTTCCAGTTGGATTTCCCTCGCTGATAAAAATACCGTTTTGGTTTTCATGAGGGAAAACGCGACCTGAAAATACTTTTTCTCCTTTGTTAATAAAAATTTCAAAAACTGACTTATCAATGAAGATAGTAGCAGTTGTAGCTTGGTTTTCAATCGTACAACTACGAACAGTACCAAATTCAAGAGCGTATTGCTCACCGGCTTGACTACGGTCAACTGTTACTTGACCATTTTTGATGTCAAAGCAAATGCGTAGACCCTTATGCTCTTGATCTGCAAAAAGGACGATCTCAGCTTGTGAATCAATTGTAAATTCTAGTTCTAATTCATAGCAGTTCTTTGTTTGCGCTTGGTTAGCAAACGTTTGGCTATTATCTGTGCGTAAGGATGTGATAGCTTGAACAGGATATTGATAGAGTTTTCCTTTTTTTAGTGTTAATTCCTTGACAAGCGATAAAATTCCTTGATGATCAAAACGATCAGATGGGTAAGCAATATCCGGCAAACCTAACCAGCTGACTGCTAAGACACGGCCATCTGGAGCATTGAAAGCTTGGGTGGCATAGCAATCAAATCCATAATCTAAATTTTGCGGAGGACTAGGATCGACAATTGCTGTTTCCGCTATGTCAAACGATTGACCTATCTTATACATGTTTGGGAAAATATTGTCGTAAGGAGCAACTTTTTTTGATAAACCTTGAGGGCAGTAGAGCAAAATAGGTGTTTCATCAATAAAGACAAGATTGGGGCATTCCATCATATAAGCTGTATTGTCATTTTCAAAGTCTAAATCGCCGACTTCTTCCCAGTTTATATAGTCGTTTTCAACTGCTTTATAAAACTTGATAAAGCCTTTTTTGTCCAGAGTTTGTCCGCCGACAATGGCATAGCTCTGACCTTTATAATTGAAAATCTGTGGATCTCGAAAGTGATCTGTAGTATCCTTAGGTTGTTCAATCAATACTTTGTTTAGTTTTTGAATATGTCCGTCTTTGTTCAGCAAAGCGCCGATTTGGTAAGGGTGACGAACCCAATTCTCATCACGGACATTTCCAGTATAGAATAGGAAAAGTTTGTCGTCAAACTGCATAGCAGAGCCAGAGTAAGCACCGTGACTGTCTAATGGGGTGTCTGGCAGAACACGAACACCGGTTTCTGTGAAGTGTACGAGGTCATCACTTTCCAGTTGTACCCAAGACTTGAGCCCATGAGTTGCACCAAATGGAAAATTTTGATAGAAGACAATCCATTTTCCGTCAAAATAGGAAAAACCATTTGGGTCATTCAGCAGTCCCGTATCAGGCTCTACGTGGTAGGTAGCACGCCAAGGTGATGTAGCGATTTTATTTTTTATCTGTTGGATTTCGTTTTCAGTCCATTGTTCATAGCGTTTGTAACGTTGTTCAGTAGTCCAAGCCAATCTTTTGTCCTCCGAGATAATTTTCTTACTTATATAGTAAACGTTTTCTCTGAAAAAATCAACTTTTTAATAGAAAAAAATAAAATTTCTGCAAAACGCTTGACATATTTTGAAATCATGTTAAAATAATAGTCGTAGGAGTGATTAAATCGCTTTCATAAATTTTAATTATTTTCAATAAGGAGATGCAAATGGAAAATAAGGACATTGCAAAAGCAGTCATTGAGGCCATTGGCGGACGTGACAATGTAAGTAGTGTTGCTCACTGTGCGACCCGTCTGCGTGTCATGGTTAAAGATGAAGCTAAGATTGATAAAGACAGAGTTGAGAATCTTGAAAAGGTTCAGGGGGCTTTCTTTAACTCAGGTCAATATCAAATTATCTTTGGTACTGGTACAGTGAATAAAATCTATGATGAAGTGGTAGAGCTTGGTTTGCCTACATCTTCAACTGGTGAGCAAAAAGCAGAAGCAGCTAAAAAGGGAAATTGGTTCCAACGTGCCGTCCGTACATTTGGTGACGTATTTGTGCCAATCCTGCCAGCAATCGTAGCAACAGGTCTCTTTATGGGGATTCGTGGCGCGATTAATAACGATACGATTCTTGGGTTATTTGGAACAACTTCAAAAGCCTTTGCTGCGTCAGACTTCTATACTTACACAGTTGTGTTGACAGATACAGCTTTTGCCTTCTTCCCAGCTTTGATTTCTTGGTCAGCTTTCCGAGTATTCGGTGGGAATCCAGTGATCGGTATTGTACTTGGTTTGATGTTGGTAAATACCGCCCTTCCAAATGCTTGGGATGTAGCTTCTGGTGCTGCAAAGCCAATCATGTTCTTTGGTTTCATTCCAGTAGTTGGTTATCAAAACTCAGTATTGCCAGCCTTCTTCATTGGACTACTTGGTGCGAAACTTGAAAAATGGTTGCATAAGAAAATTCCAGATGTGCTTGATTTGCTTGTTGTGCCATTCTTGACCTTCCTTGTGATGTCAGTTCTTGGACTCTTTGTCATTGGGCCAATCTTCCACTCACTTGAAAATGTCATTCTTGCTGCGACAAAAGCTATTCTTGCCTTACCGTTTGGTTTAGCTGGTCTCATCCTTGGTGGTGTGCATCAACTTATCGTGGTAACTGGTGTTCACCATATCTTCAACTTACTAGAAGCACAATTGATTGCAAATGAAGGAAAAGATGCCTTTAATGCGATCATCACAGCTGCTATGACTGCCCAAGCGGGTGCAACTCTTGCAGTTGGTGTAAAAACAAAATCTAAAAAACTAAAAGCTCTTGCCTTTCCGGCTGCTCTCTCTGCAGGTCTTGGAATTACTGAACCAGCTATTTTCGGGGTAAACTTACGTTATGGTAAACCATTTGTACTTGGTCTTGTTGCCGGTGCTGCTGGTGGTTGGTTAGCTTCTATTCTTGGACTTGCTGGTACTGGATTTGGTATTACCATTATCCCAGGTACGCTTCTCTATCTGAATGGTCAAGTTCTTCAATATATCTTTATGGTACTTGTCACTACTGGTCTTGGATTTGGTTTGACTTATGCGTTTGGTTACAAAGATGCTGAAGAAGAAGTGACTGAAGCAAAAGAAGTAGTAGAAGCTAATGAAGCAGCTGCGCCAGTTCTTGCTGATGAAACAATTGTTTCTCCAATCGTTGGTCAAATGTTTGACTTGAAAGATGTCAATGACCCAGTGTTCTCAAGTGGTGCTATGGGACAAGGAATCGCAGTGAAACCTAGTGAAGGTGTTGTGTATGCTCCTGCGGATGCAGAAGTGACAATCGCATTTGCAACTGGTCACGCTTACGGTTTGAAAACGGCAAAAGGTGCTGAAATCTTGATTCACGTAGGTATTGACACAGTTTCTATGAACGGTGACGGATTTGATCAAAAAGTTGCTCAAGGTGATAAGGTGAAAGCTGGCGATGTTCTTGGTACATTTGACGCTGCGAAAATTGCAGCTGCTGGTCTTGATGACACAACTATGGTGATTGTTACCAACACAGCTGATTATGCTTCTGTTACTCCTGTTGCAGAGGGTACAGTAGCGAAAGGCGATGCTGTGATTGAGCTAAAAGCCTAACCGTATAATGTGATAAGAGGCTGAGCAAAAGGGTTCAGCTTCTTCACTTTTGGTTAACAAAACACATTAACACAGAGGTTGATTGTTTTCTTTGCTCGCTTCACGTCTCAAAGTTGTCAATCAACTGTGCAGGGGTGGGAAACGAGCTCATTTCAGTTCTTTCCCACTCCCTTTTCTTTGAAAAAGAGAAGGAAAAGTAAGATTTTTACTCAGAAGTCATACGAAGATATGCTATAATGAATAGAGAAGAAAACAAAATAAAAAGAGGTCTTGAAATGACAAAATTGTATGGAAGCCTAGAAGCTGGCGGTACAAAATTTGTATGTGCGGTTGGAGATGAAAATTTTGAAGTAATTGAAAAAACACAATTTCCAACGACCACACCGATTGAAACGTTAGATAAGGCAATTGCATTTTTCTCTCGTTTTGAGAATTTAGCTGGCCTTGCGGTTGGTTCATTTGGTCCGATTGACATTGCTCCTAATTCAAAAACGTATGGTTTTATTACAACGACACCTAAACCACACTGGGCAAATGTCGATATTGTCGGTGCTTTGCGACGTGCTTTAAATGTACCGATTTACTTTACGACAGATGTTAATAGCTCTGCTTATGGTGAAGTAGTGGCACGAAATAATGCAGGCGGACGCATTGAAAATCTAGTTTACTATACGATTGGGACGGGGATTGGAGCCGGTGCTATTCAACGTGGTGAATTTGTTGGTGGGACGGGTCATCCAGAAATGGGACATTACTATGTTGCGAAGCACCCAATGGATGTGGAAAAAGAATTTAATGGAGTGTGTCCATTCCATAATGGCTGTTTAGAGGGATTAGCTGCTGGACCTAGTTTAGAGGCCCGGACAGGCATTCGAGGTGAAAATATTGAACTAAACAGCTCTGTTTGGGATATTCAAGCCTATTATATTGCGCAAGCAGCAATTCAAGCGACAGTGACTTTCCGACCAGATGTGATTGTCTTTGGTGGAGGTGTTATGGCGCAACAGCACATGTTGGATCGCGTTCGTGAAAAGTTCACAGTTTTGTTGAATGGTTATTTGCCTGTTCTAGATGTACGTGATTACATTGTAACGCCAGCGGTTGCAGGAAATGGGTCAGCGACACTTGGAAACTTTGTCTTAGCTAAAAAAGTCAGCGAAAAAGCCAAAGGATAATTGAGTAATTGAGAGCAAGTGAGTGAATATTGAATAAGCTTGCTCTTTTTTTGATATAAGGAAGAAATTGATTAAACCAATTGTAAAAGATATGTTGGTTTTGCAGCAGAAAGCACAACCAGCAAGCAAAGAAGATGTCGAAATTGGGCAAGATTTGTTCGATACCTTAAGAGCGAACAAAGATAAGTGTGTCGGAATGGCAGCCAATATGATTGGAGTGCAGAAGCAGGTCATTATTTTTATGTATGGTATGGTGCCTGTTATCATGTTCAATCCTATTTTGAGAAGGAAGTCATCTCCTTACCAAGCGGAAGAATTCTGCTTGTCACTTGTGGGGAGTCGCTCGACCACTCGTTATAAAGAGATTACAGTTGAATATTTGGACCAACATTGGCAAAAACAAACGCTGACTTTGAAAGATTTTCCCGCACAAATCTGCCAGCATGAACTGGATCATTTGGAAGGGATTTTGATTTAATGACCTGAAAACTCAGCTTTTATAGTACGGGGTTTTTAATTGGTCAAAAAAATAGTTCTCATAGGAACTTTTTTCTTGACATTCGTTTGAATTATAGTAGAATAGTTCTCATGAAAACAAAATAGTTCTCTAGAGAACTATTTGAAAGGAAGTCAAATGGAAAAACCATTATTGGAATTCAAGCGATTTGGACGGAAGACACATCTGATGATTCAAAAAATTGCCAAAGAGCGAGGGATTGAATTTATGGCGGGTCCACAAGGACAAGTATTGCATTTTGTGAATCATCGAGAAGATTGTGACAAGATGACCTTTATTAAAGATATTGAGCAGGAGTTGGGCATTACTAAGTCCGTTGCCAGTAATTTAATGAAGCGAATGGTGAAGAATGGCTTGATTTATCTGGAAGTGAGTGAGACTGATAAACGCGCTAAGATTATTCGTTTAACGCCGGAATCAAAAGAGCGCATGAATAAAATTCGTGATTTTTTTGATGAAATGGATCATTGCCTATTGACAGATATTTCAGAAGAAGATTTGGTTACTTTTTTTCAAGTGATGGGGAAATTTTACCAGAATATTGAAAAATTAGAAAAAGGAGAAGCGAATGGTTAAATTGTTTAAACGTTTAACTGTCAAAGAAGTAGGGCTGATTATCATCAGTATCTTATTTACTTGTTTGGCAGTTTATTTGGACTTAGAGGTTCCAACCTATATTTCAAAAATTACGGAACTCCTACAGACGAAAGGAACGGTCGTTTCTGATTTGTGGAATCCGGGCTTGAAAATGATTGGATTGTCATTTGCTAGTTTTCTCAGTGCTGTGGTAGTTGGTTTTATTGCGGCTAGATTGGCAGCTAGCTTTACAACGAGCTTGCGCTCAGATATTTTCAATCGTGTACTGGATTATTCAAATGCTGAGATTAAGAGATTTTCTATTCCAAGTCTTTTAACGCGGACAACCAACGATCTTACGCAAATTCAGCTCATGATTACCATGGGCTTGCAAGTTGTGACGCGTGGGCCGATTATGGCGATTTGGGCGATTACAAAAATCATTGGGAAATCAGAATACTGGCTGTGGGCAGTTATTGTGGCGGTTATTGTGAATATTATCATGACAACAGTTCTGATGACGTTGGCCTTTCCAAAGCAATCCGTTATTCAACGGTTGACTGATAAGTTAAATAGTATTACGCGTGAAAGTCTAACAGGGATTCGTGTTGTTCGGGCTTACAATGCTGAAGACTATCAAGATGATAAATTTGCAGGAGCTAATGATGAAGTGACTCGTTTGAATCTCTTTGTCAGTCGTCTCATGGCGATTTTAAATCCGATTATGATGGGGATTTCGAGTGGTTTGACCTTGGCAATATACTGGATTGGTGCTTACTTGATTCAAGATGCAGCTTTACCAGGACGTTTGCCAATCTTTAGTGACATGGTTGTCTTTATGTCCTATGCTATGCAGGTCGTAATGGGCTTCATGCTCATGGCTGCTCTGTTTATCGTTCTTCCTCGTACCTTGGTGTCTGCCGGACGGATCAATGAAGTGCTTGATTTATATTCAACGATTGAGTCTCCAACGGAGCCAAAAATAGCGAAAGATGTCAAAGGGGAAGTGGTATTTGACAATGTGTCTTTCCGCTATGCTAAAAATTCTGAGGCTGTTATCGAACATGTTAGCTTTACAGCTAAAGCAGGTGAAACCGTAGCTTTCATTGGATCAACCGGTTCTGGGAAATCCACTTTAATCAGCTTAATTCCTCGTTTCTATGATGTGACAGAAGGAAAAATTTTAGTGGATGGCGTAAACGTCAAAGATTATCAGCTGGAAGATTTGCATAATAAAGTTGGCTACATTCCACAAAAAGCTGTCCTCTTCTCTGGTGATATCAAGAGTAATTTAGACTTTGGGCAAAGCAATGAAAGCCCATTGGATGACGAAAAAATGTGGGCTGCACTTGATTTGGCACAGGCTAAATCATTTGTTGAAGAAAAAGAAGACGGTTTGCAATCTGAAGTTGCACAAAGCGGTACGAATTTCTCTGGTGGGCAAAAGCAACGTTTGGCGATTGCGCGTGCGCTTGCTCGCAAGCCTGAAATTTTGATTTTTGATGATTCGTTTTCAGCGCTGGACTATAAGACAGACCGCATTTTGCGGGAAGAATTAGCGAAAAAAGTGAAAGATACAACCAGATTGATTGTGGCGCAACGGATTTCAACGATTATGGATGCCGATCAGATTTTGGTACTGGATAAAGGAAAAGTAGTTGGTCAGGGTACTCATAAAGAATTGCTGGCAACGAACGCAGTTTATCAAGAAATTGCTTACTCACAATTATCGAAGGAGGAATTGGAAAATGGAAAATAAAAAATCGTCTTTATTTAGCCAAGTGAAACCTTATCTCAAAGGTTTTCAGCTTCCATTGCTCATTGCATTTGTGGGAGCGGCAGTGTCTAGTATTATTACGGTTTATGGACCGGACAAATTAAAAGAAATTACCAACCTTATCACAGAGGGGATGCGAAGTCAGATTGATTTGAAATCAATCTCCAACATTGCTCTTTTCTTAGCGATTTTGTACGCAGCAGGTGCTTTGTTAAATTATGTTCAATCTTTTATCATTTCATCTGTTATTCAGCATTTCTCCAAGCGCTTGCGGACTGCTATTGCTGAAAAAATCAATAAATTGCCTCTACGCTATTTTGACAGCCATTCCCAAGGGGACACTCTTTCACGGGTCACAAATGACGTGGATACTGTTGGGCAATCTTTGAACCAAAGTTTAGGAACGGTGATTTCATCAAGTTTACTGCTTATTGCGGTTCTCTTTATGATGTTTTACAATAATGTGGTCTTGTCCTTTGTAACGATTAGCTCAGTCTTGATTGGCTTTGTCTTTGTTGCTTTGATTATGGGAAAATCTCAACGATTCTTCCGAGCACAACAAGAAAATCTTGCCAGCGTCAATGGCTATGTGGAAGAAATGTACTCTGGGCATAATGTCATTGTCAGCTACAATGCCACAGACGAATCCAAAGTAGCCTTTCAAACACTTAATACTAACCTTTACAACAGTATGTGGAAATCACAATTCATTTCAGGGATTATGATGCCGCTTATGATGTTTGTAGGGAACTTCGGTTACGTTATGGTTGTTTTGGTTGGAGCGAGCATGGCCTTGAATGGCGATGTCACTATGGGAACTATTGTTGCTTTTATGGTATATGTACGGATTTTCTCTCAACCGTTGTCACAAATTGCACAAGGGATTACTACTCTTCAACAAGCTAGCGCTGCTATGGGACGCGTATTTGAATTTTTAGCAGAGCCTGAAATGGAAAATGATGAACACAAAGCGCAACAACTCACGACCCTAAAAGGAGATGTTGCCTTTGATAAGGTATTCTTTGGTTATAATCCAGATCGAACGATTATTCATGATTTCTCTGCCAATGCAAAAGCAGGACAAAAAATTGCCATTGTCGGCCCGACCGGTGCTGGGAAGACGACCATTGTTAACTTGCTCATGAAATTTTATGAGATTGATAAGGGACGCATTACAATTGACGGTGTTGATACGAAGCAAATGAAACGTTCTGAGGTACACGATGCCTTCTCCATGGTTCTCCAAGACACCTGGTTATTTGAGGGAACGATTAAGGAAAATTTGATTTACAATCAGAAAAATATTTCTGACGAAGCAGTTGTGGCAGCTGCCAAAGCTGTTGGGGTTCATCACTTCATCAAGACTTTGCCAAAAGGATACGATACGGTGCTGGACGATACAGTAAGCCTTTCTGTGGGGCAAAAGCAATTGTTGACCATTGCGCGTGCACTTCTTAAGGATGCTCCCTTACTTATCTTGGATGAAGCGACTTCATCTGTTGATACGCGGACAGAAGAATTGATCCAAAAAGCGATGGATAAGTTGATGGAGGGAAGGACTTCTTTCGTCATTGCTCACCGCTTGTCGACCATTCGTAATGCTGATTTGATTTTGGTCATGCGTGATGGTAATATCATTGAACAAGGAAATCACGTTCAATTGATGGGAAAAAATGGCTTCTATGCTGATCTTTACAATAGTCAATTCGATGAAGACGCAGAGTATGCGTAAAATGAATTGAAGATAGTAAGTAAGACAGAAATTCTTCTTGGTCAAAATGATCTGAGAAGAGTTTCTGTTTTTTGACTGTTGATTTACTTTTTTTGTTAGAAAAGGAATAGTTGAACACAAACTCCCCAAGGTATCAGAATCCTTGGGGAGTTTTGCTAAATTCAATCTTCAAAATCATTTTTGTCAGATAGTTCTTTTCAGATAGTTCTTTAAAGAAATGACCTGTATTTTCTCCTTTATAAAAAATTCTATATTATAATATTATGATTCTATATTTTTGGTAAAAAGCCAACCTTTTATTAGAAAAGTATAGACATTTATTTTAAAATATAGTATAGTTAGAGTATCAAGGAAAAAAGTGGTATGATGGCAACTAATTCCATTTTAGGTGGTGTCCTTCAGTTAGTGGATATGGTGATTGTTGGATTTATCTGGTATCCATTCCTTCGTATGCTGGACAAACAACCTGATTCTGTATTATAATGAGATGAATGACAGATTTGCAGGAGCTATCATATGCCTAAATACGAAGAAATAGCAAATATACTTCGAGATAGAATAGCAAATGGAGTCTACCCAGTAGACTCCATGTTGCCTATTCAGTCTGAATTATCAAAAGAGTTCGGTGTTAGCCGAATGACTATAAAAAAAGCTGTTGAGATTCTAACCATTGAGGGATTGATTTTTTCCAAACAAGGAAATGGAACGAGAGTGTTAAATTCCTCTTTTTGGGATAAAGAAGATTCAAAATTTCGCTTGAATAATTACAATGGCTTGAGTCAAGATTTCAAAAATGATGACCGAAAATTAACGAGCCAGATTATTCAGTTTGCAGTTGAATTCCCAGAAGCCGAGATTGCAGAGCGCCTGCAAGTGGAAGTGACGACGCCAGTTTATAAAATCATACGTTTGCGTTTGATTGATGAGAAGCCCTATGTGTTGGAACACACTTATATGCCGTGTGATTTGGTGCCAGGATTGGATGAGAGTATTTTACTTCAGTCTATCTATGCTTATTTATGGGATGAATTAAACTTAAAATTTGCCGGAAGTTATCACCATATCACAGCTGAAAAGCCAGATGAATATGATAAAATGTATCTGGACTGTCAAAATGCCGATCCACTTTTGCAGGTTGAACAAGTTGTTTATCTCGAAAATGGGCGTCCGATTGAGTACTCGAGAAGCCGCAATCGCTTTGACACGAGAGGGTATTCGCTTTTAGATGTTAAAAATATTTAAGTTGTTTATACAATATTAAAGGAGGAAATGATGTCAGAACCATTGTTTTTACAATCTGTTATGCAGGAAAAAATCTGGGGCGGAACGAAGCTACGAGATGAATTCGGCTATGAAATTCCCAGTGATAAAGTAGGCGAATACTGGGCGATTTCGGCTCATCCACACGGAGTATCTACTATAAAAAACGGTCGCTTTGCTGGTATGGGCTTGGATCAGCTCTATGCAGAACACCGAGAGTTATTTGGTAACAGCAGCGAGCCTGTTTTTCCGCTTTTAACCAAAATCTTGGATGCCAATGATTGGCTCAGTGTTCAGGTTCACCCAGATGATCATTATGCTATGGAGCACGAAGGCGAGTTGGGAAAAACAGAGTGCTGGTATGTGATCGCTGCAGATGAAGGAGCAGAAATCATCTATGGGCACAATGCCAAGTCACGAGAAGAGTTGCGCCAGCAGATTGAAAAGAAAGAATGGGACAAACTATTAACCAAGGTGCCAGTCAAGGCTGGGGATTTCTTCTATGTTCCAAGCGGTACTATGCATGCCATTGGATCGGGTATTTTGATTTTAGAAACGCAACAGTCTAGCGACACCACCTATCGTGTCTACGACTTTGACCGAAAAGATGCTAAAGGCAATCTGCGCGAGCTGCATTTAGAAAAATCCATTGATGTGCTCAATATCGGTGCGCCGGCCAATAGCCGTCCAGTCACAGTGAAAGCAGATGATTTGACCTCAACGCTTTTAGTAGCTAGTGATTTCTTTGCTGTTTACAAATGGGAAGTATCAGGAAAAGTGGATATCGAGAAAACAGCTGCTTATTTGCTAGTAAGTGTGCTAGCAGGGCGAGGTGTGCTGACCGTAGATGGGGAAACGTATCCAATCGCAAAAGGAGACCATTTTATCCTACCAAGCGATGTGGAAGAGTGGACTTTCGAGGGGAAAGACCTTGAAATGATTGTTAGTCATCCGTAATATCTTTTATATAGAAAACCAGAGGTTAGGGAAAAGTCCGTAACCTCTTTAAAATTATAAGTCTAAAGCATCATGATGCAGTGATTCATTAGTTTGTCTATTTTTTTTACAGATGATTTCCAAGCAATGATTTCAGTCTATTTTGCTATCTTACTTATGCAGAAATTATCAGTTATATTAAAAAATGATGTCATTTTCAGAAAATGTTGATAGTATTTCAAAAAAGCGTTATAATGGCTAATATTGAAAAATTTAGGAGAAAAAATATGTTTTCCAAGTTGAAGAACATTTTTATCGGGCGCCCTTTGAAATCAAGTGATGAGGGAGATGAAGGGAATTTACTCACTAAGCTACAAGCCTTGGCTATGCTGTCAAGTGATGCTCTGTCTTCGATTGCCTATGGTCCTGAACAAGTTGTTTTGGTTTTGGTATCCGTATCTGCTGGTGCAATTTGGTGGTCTTTGCCAATCGGTATTGTGGTGCTGATTTTGCTGGCTAGTTTAACCATTTCATATCGTCAGGTGATTCATGCTTACCCACAAGGCGGTGGGGCTTATATGGTTACAACGGAAAATCTTTCCCCTAAAGCTGGTCTAATTTCAGGTGGTAGTTTGCTAGTTGATTATATGTTGACAGTAGCGGTATCTGTTTCTTCTGGAGCGGATGCGATTACGTCAGCAATTCCTGCTTTGCACCCGTACAATTTGCACATTTCGATTGTTTTAGTGCTGATTTTAATGTTAATGAATTTACGTGGCTTGCGGGAATCGGCGGTTTCTCTGATGATTCCAGTTTATTTGTTCATCGCAAGTACCGTTTTCTTAATTGGCTTTGGTTTATTGCAATTATTACTGGGGAATTTATCCTACCATGCAACAGCTCCGATTGGAAAATCTATCTCAGGTGTTAGTTTAGTGCTCCTGCTACGTGCATTTACGAGTGGTTCGGCTTCTCTGACAGGTGTGGAAGCTATTTCAAATTCTGTACCATTTTTCAAAACACCCAAAGCTGAAAATGCAGCGAAAACCTTGGCAATTATGGCAGCCATTTTAGGTTTCATGTTTGCTGGTATTACTTTTTTAAACTACTGGATTGGCATCGTTCCGGTAAAAGGCGTTACAACGCTCGCTCAAATGGCGCAAACTATTTTGGGAAATTCACCTATTGGACGACTTCTATTTTATATTTTCCAATTATCAACAGCTCTCATCCTTGCTGTAGCAGCTAATACAGGCTTTTCGGCCTTTCCCATGTTATCCTACAATATGGCAAAAAATAAATATATGCCACACATGTATATGGAAAAAGGAGCACGCCTTGGTTATTCAAATGGGATTCTGACTTTAGCTATCGGTGCTATTCTTCTTTTGCTAATTTTTAATGGGAATACTGAACGGCTCATTCCACTTTATACCATTGGTGTATTTGTGCCGTTTGCTCTTTCTCAAACGGGAATGGTCGTGCATTGGCGCAAGCAGTATGGAAAACATTTCTTGAAATATTCAGTAGCAAATATTTTAGGCGCTGCTATTTGTTACACCATTGTAGCGATTTTGCTACTTTTTCGTTTGCGAGATATTTGGCCATTCTTTCCGATTATCATCGTTTTATTATGGATTTTCTTGAGTATTAAAAATCATTACAATAAAGTAGCGAAACAGCTACGTTTGAATGAAGAAATTGAACGCGTAGACTATGCAGGAAATCTGGTTTTGGTGCTTGTCGGGAATGTCACACGAGTTAGCGCTGGTGCGATGAATTATGCCCGTAGTATCGGTGATGAAGTGATTGCTATGCACGTATCTACCAAAGAAACACAAGAAAAAGACGAAGAAGTAGCTAGTGAATTTAAACAATATTTTCCAGATATTCAATTTGTAAATGTGGAAACAAGCTACCGTAATATCATCAGACCAACCGTACAGTATGTGACAAAAATCGCTCGTGGTGCGCAGAAGAAAGGTTATACCGTAACAGTGCTAGTACCACAATTCATTCCAAGTCATAGTTGGCAAAACATGCTACACAATCAAATGAGCTTGAAATTGAAATATTTCCTCAGATGGCATGAAAATGTCGTTGTAGCCAGCTATTCTTATCACTTAAAAGAGTAAGAACATAAAACGGCAGTTTTGAATGGAACTGCCGTTTTATCCTTTTATTTTCTTGAAAGATACAGTGAAAAATGCTATAATGAAAAGAACATTTTAAAATAAGAATTATTACAAGTAAGGAAAGAAATGGCGAATATTTTAAGAACAATTATCGAAAATGATAAAGGTGAATTAAGAAGATTAGAAAAAATGGCAAAGAAAGTCATGGCGTATGAAGATGAAATGGCTGCTTTGTCAGATGAAGCTTTGAAAGCAAAGACGGATGAATTTAAGCAACGGTATCAAAATGGCGAGTCATTAGATGACTTGCTTTATGAAGCTTTTGCGGTTGTTCGTGAAGGTGCAAAGCGTGTGTTAGGACTTTTCCCTTACCCAGTACAGATTATGGGTGGGATTGTCTTACACCATGGAGATGTGCCAGAAATGCGTACAGGGGAAGGAAAGACCCTGACAGCAACCATGCCAGTTTATCTGAACGCCTTGTCTGGAGAAGGGGTTCACGTTGTCACAGTAAATGAATATCTGACAGAGCGTGACGCAACGGAAATGGGGGAACTGTACTCTTGGTTGGGGCTTTCTGTTGGTATCAACCTTGCTGCAAAGTCATCCGCAGAGAAAAAAGAAGCCTATGAATGTGATATCACGTATTCAACCAATGCAGAGATTGGTTTTGACTATTTGCGTGATAATATGGTGGTGCGTGCTGAAAACATGGTGCAGCGTCCGCTAAACTACGCTTTGGTCGATGAGGTGGACTCCATTTTGATTGACGAAGCTCGTACGCCTTTGATTGTGTCAGGACCAACTTCGTCTGATACAAACCAACTTTATCACATGGCAGATAGCTTTGTGAAGTCTCTTAATAAAGATGACTACATCATTGATGTGCAGTCTAAAACCATTGGACTTTCTGACTCTGGGATTGATAAAGCAGAAAGCTACTTCAAGTTAGAAAATTTGTATGATATTGAAAATGTAGCGCTGACTCACTTTATTGACAATGCCCTTCGTGCAAACTATATCATGCTGTTAGATATTGACTATGTGGTGAGTGAAGAGCAAGAAATTTTGATTGTGGACCAATTTACAGGTCGTACAATGGAAGGTCGCCGGTATTCAGACGGACTTCACCAAGCAATTGAAGCCAAAGAAGGTGTGCCAATTCAGGATGAAACGAAGACTTCGGCTTCTATCACTTATCAAAATCTATTCCGTATGTACAAGAAATTGTCAGGAATGACAGGGACAGCTAAGACAGAAGAGGAAGAATTCCGCGAAACCTATAATATTCGGGTTATTCCGATTCCGACAAATCGTCCAGTAGCTCGTATTGACCATCCAGATCTTCTTTATCCAAGTATTGAGTCTAAATTTAAAGCGGTTGTTGAGGACGTGAAAGCTCGTCATGAAAAAGGACAACCTGTTCTTGTAGGAACAGTCGCAGTTGAAACAAGTGATTATATTTCTAAGAAACTAGTAGAAGCTGGTATTCCGCATGAAGTATTGAATGCGAAGAATCACTATAAAGAAGCGCAAATCATCATGAATGCCGGGCAACGTGGCGCGGTAACGATTGCAACCAATATGGCTGGTCGTGGTACAGATATTAAGCTTGGTGAAGGGGTTCGTGAACTTGGTGGACTTTGCGTTATTGGTACAGAACGACATGAAAGCCGTCGTATTGATAATCAGCTTCGTGGTCGTTCAGGTCGTCAGGGAGATCCAGGGGAATCGCAATTTTATCTGTCACTTGAAGATGAGCTCATGCGTCGTTTTGGATCGGAACGGATTAAAGCTGTTTTGGATCGCATGAACCTCAGCGAAGAAGAGTCTGTTATCAAATCTCGTATGCTGACGCGTCAAGTAGAAGGAGCTCAAAAGCGTGTTGAAGGGAACAACTATGATACACGTAAACAAGTCCTTCAATATGATGATGTTATGCGGGAGCAACGTGAAATTATCTATGCGCAGCGTTATGATGTCATTACGGCTGATCGTGATTTGGCACCGGAAATTCATGCCATGATGAAGCGAACAATCAACCGTTTTGTGGATGGCAACAGTCGTGCAGAACAAGATGAAAAATTAGAAGCAATTGTTAATTTTGCAAAATACAATCTTGTTCCAGAAGAATCTATTGAAATCGCAGATTTAGAAGGCTTGTCTGATGAAGATATCAAGGCTGATTTATACAAACGTGCCTTGGAGGTTTACGATAGTCAAGTGGCGAAACTTCGCAATGAGGATTCCGTCAGAGAATTCCAAAAAGTTCTAATTTTGCGCGTCGTGGATAGCAAATGGACTGATCACATTGATGCTTTGGATCAACTTCGGAACGCAGTTGGACTTCGTGGTTATGCTCAAAATAACCCAGTCGTTGAATATCAAGCTGAAAGTTTCCGTATGTTTAATGATATGATTGGTTCGATCGAATTTGATGTGACGCGTTTGATGATGAAGGCTCAAATTCACGAGCAAGAACGTCCACGTACGGAGCATCATATCAGCACAACAGCGACACGCAATATTTCAGCACAAAAATCAGTCTTACCGAGCGATATTGATTTGACAAAAGTGAAGCGCAATGACTTGTGTCCATGTGGTTCTGGTAAGAAATTTAAAAATTGTCATGGACGCCACAGATAAGTAGTGTAAAGAGGAGGAGATTATGACATTTAAGGCAACTAGCGAGCCAATTGATGTAGCAAAGGTTCGTAATTTATCAAAGTTAGAAGGAGAGGCTTTAGCTAAAAAAAAGGCACGAGATCGTGAGTTAAATGCCATTATCCGTGGAGAAGATGACCGCATTCTGTTGGTCATTGGTCCGTGTTCTTCTGATAATGAAGCGGCTGTCCTAGAATATGCAAAGCGCCTATCTGCCCTCCAAGAAGAGGTGAAAGACCGTATTTTCATGGTTATGCGCGTGTATACAGCTAAGCCTCGCACCAATGGCGATGGTTATAAAGGATTGATTCATCAACCGAATGCTAAGGCTGCTCCAAGCTTAATTAATGGGATTAAGGCTGTTCGGAATTTACATTATCGTGTCATTACGGAGACGGGAATGACGACAGCTGATGAAATGCTCTATCCAGAAAATCTTCCGTTGGTAGATGATTTGATTTCTTATATGGCTGTTGGGGCGCGTTCTGTGGAAGATCAGCAACACCGTTTTGTCGCTAGTGGGGCTGATGTTGCGACCGGTTTGAAAAATCCTACATCTGGCAATCTCAATGTCATGTTTAACGGGATTTACGCAGCGCAAAACAAGCAAAGTTTCTTGTTTGCTGGTAAGGAAGTAGAAACTTCAGGAAATCCTTTGGCACACGCTATTCTGCGTGGTGGACTTGACGAGTATGGAAAAAACATTCCAAACTATTACTATGATAATTTGCTGGATACGATTGACCAATATGAAAAAATGGGCTTGGAAAATCCTTTTATCATCATTGATACCAATCATGATAACTCTGGTAAACAGTATTTAGAGCAGGTGCGGATTGTTCGTCAAACCTTAATCAATCGTGACTGGAATGAAAAAATCAAAAAAATTGTACGTGGCTTTATGATTGAGTCTTACTTAGAAGACGGTCGTCAAAATGAGCCTGAAGTGTTTGGGAAATCTATTACAGATCCTTGTTTGGGTTGGGATAATACAGTCAGACTGGTCAAGGAAATTTATACTACCCTATCTAAAAATGAAAAATAAAAAGGTTGGGAGTGAATCTCTAAAATCTGATAACATCAGCGCATTGAGTTTTATTTTAGAAAGTAACCGAGTCTGGCACACTTTTGTCCCAGCCTCTTTTTAAAAAGATGATTAAAGGACACGGAATTGATATAGAAGAAATTTCCTCTATTCAAAAAGTTTATGAAAAAAATGCTCGTTTCGCCAAGAAAGTTTTGACTGTTGCAGAATTTGCACGGTTTGAAGAACTTTCTGGTAGGCGAAAAATGGAATATTTGGCAGGACGTTGGTCTGCTAAAGAGGCTTTTTCTAAAGCATGGGGGACTGGAATTGGTTGTGTCACTTTTCAGGATTTAGAAATTTTAAACAATGAAAAGGGAGCGCCTATTTTTACTAAGTCGCCTTTTTCTGGCAAGGTCTGGGTGTCGCTCAGCCATGCAGGTAATATTGTTACAGCTAGTGTTATTTTGGAGGAACATCATGAAAACGAGTAATCATCGACCTACTAAGGCTGTTGTGGATTTAGCTGCTATCCGCTTTAATATTAAACAAATTGCAGCGCATATTCCAAACAATGTAGAAAAATGGGCTGTTGTCAAGGCAGATGCCTATGGTCACGGTGCAGTTGCTGTTACGCAATCTATTGATCCAATTGTGGATGGCTTTTGTGTTTCCAATATTGATGAAGCTGTAGAGTTGCGTAATGCCGGCATTACGAAAAAAATTTTGGTATTAGGAGTGTCAGATGTTCATGCTGTTTCATTGGCAATTGAACGCAAAGTGACCTGTACCGTTGCTAGTTTAGAATGGATTGATTTGCTGCTACAGTCAAATATAGATGTAGCTGGTTTGGCTGTTCACATAAAAATTGATTCTGGGATGGGACGGATTGGTTTTCGAGATAGTCAAGATGCTCAAGAAGCCATTCATCGTTTGGAAAAAGCAGGTGCTCAGGTAGAAGGCATCTTCACCCATTTTGCAACAGCTGATGAAGCAGATACGCATAAGTTTGAAGCACAGTTGGCACGTTTTAAAGAAATTTTAGGGCAATTAGAAATCGTTCCACCGATTGTTCACGCTAGTAATTCTGCAACGACCCTTTGGCATACAGATACTGTGATGAATGCGGTGCGTCTGGGTGATATTATCTATGGTCTCAATCCTAGCGGTCGTACCTTGCAGCTTCCTTACGAAATGAGGCCGGCTCTTTCTCTGGTGTCGGAATTGGTTCATGTCAAGCAGCTGGAAGCAGGGGCAGATGTGGGTTATGGAGCTACTTACACTAGCGATAGCCCACAGTTCATTGGGACGATTCCATTAGGCTATGCTGACGGTTGGACGCGAGATATGCAAGGGTTTGATGTTCTAATTGACGGGCAACCTTGTCCTATTGTTGGGCGTGTGTCTATGGATCAGATTACCGTTCGTTTACCTCAGTCTTATCCTATTGGTACACCAGTTGTTCTTATCGGAGAAAGTGGCAAAGAATCCATTTCTGCAACAGATGTGGCAGAAAAACGAGGAACAATCAACTATGAGATAGTTTGCTTGATTAGTGATCGTGTACCTAGAGTTTATAAAAATTGATTGAAACTAAAAAGCAGTTGGAAAAATCTAGAAAGCTATTTTCAGCATGGTTGTTCCAATCTGCTTTTACAAACTCTTGAAAAACAGAACTGAAAGAGGAATTATGAATTTACACCAACCTTTAACGGTTCTGCCGGGTGTGGGGCCGAAATCTGCTGAAAAATTTACTAAGCTGGGAATTGAAAGCCTGCAAGATTTGCTGCTCTATTTTCCATTTCGCTATGAAGATTTTAAAAGTAAGAATGTGTTAGAACTGGAAGATGGTGAAAAGGCAGTTATTTCAGGGGTGGTGACTACACCAGCAAATGTCCAGTACTATGGCTACAAGCGCAATCGCCTGCGTTTTACCATAAAGCAGGATGAAATGGTACTTGCAGTCAACTTCTTTAACCAACCTTATCTAGCAGACAAGGTGGAGGTTGGCTCAACCATTGCTATTTTCGGAAAATGGGATAAGGCAAAAGCTAGTTTGACCGGGATGAAAATTCTAGCACAAGTAGAAGATGATTTGCAGCCAGTTTATCGAGTAGCTCAAGGGATTAGTCAAGCCAGTTTGGTCAAGGTCATTAAGACAGCCTTTGACCAAGGGTTGGAATTGCTCTTGGAGGAAAATTTGCCCCAAGTGTTGTTAGAACGCTATCAGTTGCTAGGACGGAATCAGGCTGTGCGAGCAATGCATTTTCCAAGGGATTGGGCAGAGTACAAGCAGGCTTTGCGTCGGATCAAGTTTGAAGAGCTTTTTTACTTTCAAATGCAATTGCAAGTTCTCAAATGTGAAACAAAAGATGTTAGTCAGGGCTTAATTATTCCTTGGCGGGCAGATTTGCTAGAAAAGAAAAAAGCTACTCTACCTTTTGAGTTAACGGCTGCTCAAGAGCGCAGTCTAAACGAGATTTTACAGGATATGAAATCGCCAGCTCACATGAACAGGCTCTTGCAGGGAGATGTCGGAAGCGGAAAGACGGTGGTTGCAGGTTTAGCTATGTATACTACTTATACAGCTGGTTTGCAGTCTGCTCTCATGGTGCCAACGGAAATCTTGGCAGAGCAGCACTTTGATAGCTTGAGCCAACTTTTTCCTGAACTGCGGATAATTCTGTTGACAGGGGGAATGAAGCCAGCAGAACGCAGACAGGCACTAGAAGCTATTGAGGATGGTCAGGTGGATATGATCGTCGGCACTCATGCTTTGATTCAAGAAGGCGTGACATATCATCGGCTCGGTCTGGTGATTATTGATGAACAGCACCGTTTTGGAGTGGGACAGAGACGAATTTTGCGGGAAAAAGGAAATAATCCTGATGTGCTCATGATGACTGCAACGCCCATTCCTAGGACGCTTGCTATTACTGCTTTTGGTGATATGGATGTGTCCATTATTGACCAAATGCCAGCTGGGCGTAAGCCGATTATCACCCGTTGGGTCAAGCATGAGCAGCTGGAAGTAGTTCTGGATTGGTTGAGGAAAGAGCTGCAACGAGGTGCTCAGGTCTATGTCATCTCTCCTTTGATTGAGGAGTCGGAAGCTCTGGATCTGAAAAATGCGATTGTTTTGGAAGAGGAATTAAAGGCTTATTTCGGTGACAAAGCACAAGTAGCTCTGCTACATGGTAAAATGAAGAGCGAAGAAAAAGATACCATTATGCAGGATTTTAAGGAAGGGAAAACGGACATTCTGGTTTCCACGACTGTTATTGAAGTCGGTGTCAATGTGCCCAATGCTACGGTCATGCTAATCATGGATGCGGACCGATTTGGGCTCAGCCAGCTTCATCAGTTACGTGGTCGAGTAGGACGTGGAGATAAACAGTCTTATGCGGTTCTTGTAGCCAATCCTAAGACAGAATCTGGCAAGAAACGCATGAAAATCATGACGGAAACGACTGACGGTTTTGTCTTAGCTGAGGAAGATTTGAAAATGCGTGGTTCTGGTGAAATCTTCGGCACTCGTCAGTCCGGTTTGCCGGAATTTCAGGTGGCAGATATTGTAGAGGATTATCCAATTTTAGAGGAGGCCAGAAAAGTCGCCAGTCAAATTGTGTCCACTCCTGATTGGCGAACGAATGCAGATTGGCATATTGTAGCGCTTCATTTGGACAAGCAGGACTACTTGGATTGATTTTAGTTTATCATCATATATAAACCAAAAAACTTCACCATTTGGATGAAGTTTTTTAAATTAAGTTTTCTGAAAGAAATCTATAAGCCTACTTTAAGCTTTTCGGGCTATACTAAATTCATCAAAAAGAAAGAGGTAAGTCCAATGACAGTAAACATTAAAGTACATTATAACAAAACATTCAAAAAATCAGTAAAGGAATCAGAAATGTATGGTAAATAACTAAAAAACAAAAGAGCTAAAAAACTTTTTTTCATAAATCTCCTAAACATAAAATATCCTAAGAAGCTTCGAATCACTCGAGGCTTTTTATCTATGTAAGAACCTAGCCTTCCATATAGTCTTTTAATTCTTGCCCTTGAAGTCCAGCATTCAGGGCGATTAGCAGCTTGATACGAGCTTTAGGAGCATTGAGCTCTTTGACAAACATAATGCCTGATTCGTGTAACTTCACGCCACCCCCTTCATAAGCGTAAACTGGCTCTGCAATGCCGTTAAAGCAACGTGATACAAGTGCAATTGGCAGCCCAGAATTCGCAAGTTGACTGAGCTTTTGGGCAACTTCTTGTGGCAGATTTCCAGCGCCAAAGGCTTCAACGATGAGACCGTCTATCTTTTCCAAGTCTAGCATATCAAGCAGTTCAGTTTTCATTCCAGCATAGGCTGGGATAATGGGAACCAAACCAGAGATTTTATCTAAATGAAAACGAACGCGTGGTTCAGCTGTTTTGAAATAGAGGATTTCTTGCTTCATAATCAGTCCAAGTGGTCCATGAGTTGGTGTTTGAAAAGTGCTGACATTGGTCGTATGCGTTTTTGTCACGTATTTGGCAGCATGGATTTCATCATTCATAACCACCAGAACGCCTTTTCCGCGTGCTTTGTCATCACTTGCTACACGAAGTGCAGATAAGTAATTGTAAACTCCGTCACTTCCCAGTTCATTAGAGCTTCGCATAGCACCAGTTAAGACGACAGGAATATCTGGAAGTTCCATGGTATCCAAAAAATAAGCTGTTTCTTCCAGAGTGTCCGTTCCATGAGTAATGACAACCCCGTCAAAATGCTTCCCATCTGTCTTGATTTTTTGATACAATTGCAGCATGTGCTGTGGTGTTATGTGAGGGCTAGGAATATTGAAAACATCAAGAGCCGTCACTTGAATGCCTTCTAGAGGAACTGCAACATGGTTCATGGGATTGTGTTCGTTTGTGATGACTTTTCCAGTAGTGTCCGCCTGCATGGAAATAGTACCGCCAGTATGTAAAACTAAAATTCTTTTGGTCATAAGTGAGCTTCTCCTGAATCTATGCTATAATTATTGTATCATAAAAGAAAGAGATGAGAAATGAATGGAAATCAAAGCAGTCTTTTTTGATATTGATGGGACGTTAGTAAATGATAGTCGAACGGTCTTGAAATCCACAGAACAAGCAATTCATAGTTTAAAACAGCAAGGTATTTTAGTTGGTTTAGCGACAGGTCGGGGTCCATTTTTTGTCCAATCTTTTATGGAGCAGTTGGATTTGGACTTTGCAGTAACCTATAATGGACAATATATTTTTTCAAAAGATAAAGTCATTTCTGCGAAGCCAATTGATAAAACCAGTTTGCGTCACCTGATTCAGTATGCTCGCCAGCATAAAATAGAAATCTCATTTGGGACAAAATCAGGAATGGTTGGTTCAAAAATCATGAGCTTTGGCATGAGCAAGTTTTCTCAATGGACCAGTCGTTTTGTTCCGAAGAAGATGACACATTTGGTCAATAAAAGTTTCAATAATGTAATCAGCAAGGCACTTCCTCAACAGCAGGATGATTTATTGAAATCCATTCAAGAGCCGATTTATCAAGTACTGATGCTGGCAACACCAAAAGAAACACAAACTATCGAAGCGGATTTTCCAGATTTAAAGTTTACTCGTAGCAGTCCTTTCGCAGCTGATATCGTCAATCAAGGAATGTCAAAGTTAGAAGGAATTAAGCTGGTCGGAAAAGAATACGGTTTTGACATCAATCAAGTCATGGCTTTTGGTGATTCTGATAATGATGTTGAGATGTTAGCGGGCGTTGGTATGTCTATTGCCATGGGAAATGGAACCAGTCGAGTGAAAGAAGTTGCAAAACACACTACTAGCAGTAATAGTCAGGACGGGATTCATAAGGCTTTGGAGCATTTTGGTATTTTGGCGAGTGAAAAAGTCTTTGTCAGTAGCGACCACCACTTTAATAAGGTCAAAGAATTTCATGGGATAATGGATGAATGCACGCAGGAAGAGCCCATCCTGTGGACAACAGAGGGTGCTCGTCATCGTGCAGGCTTCAAGGTAGAAGAATTAGTGGAATTTTTGTGGGCAGCTAGTCCTTCTGAAGAGGTCTTTGAACAGTCTGTTCAATCTTTGCACGAAGCTGTGGACAAAGCTGCTGAAAAAGTCAAAAAGAAGAGCAAAGCAGAGATGTCCTTAGTTGGGCAAGTAGATGCACTGATTGATATGTTGTATTTTACCTATGGCAGTTTTGTGTTAATGGGAGTGGATCCAGAATACTTGTTTGAGATTGTCCACCGAGCCAATATGGGTAAACTCTTTCCAGATGGCAAAGCGCATTTTGACCCTATCACTCATAAAATCTTAAAACCAGATGATTGGGAAGAAAATTATGCCCCAGAGCCAGCTATTAAAAAAGAGCTTGAACGTCAAATTCAAGCCTATCAACGAAATTGCACGAAAAATGTAGAATGAAAAAGAAGAGAGCTTGGTTTGTGCCAATCTCTCTTTAACTTTGGATTATAATGTTTTTTCTTTATCGCGGACGACCAGTAAATCAACTTTTGCATGGCGCAAGATGTATTCAGATGAAGAGCCGACTAGTAACCGTTCAAAAGCATTGAGCCCAGTAGCACCGACCATGATGAGGTCAACTTTTTGTTCTTCTGGAATATCTGTTGCAAGAAGGGTTTTCGGGTTTCCCATTTCAACAATTGTGACAACATTTGCCACGCCGGCTTCTTTGGCTTTTTCAGCATATTGATCCATGAGTTTCTTTGCATCTTCTTGCAATTCTTCATAGACTTCTGCATCAAATGTAGAAACGCTTTGCAAGGCACGTGTATCAATTACATGGGCAATCGTTAGGCGTGAATTATTTCTCAGCGCCACATTTACGCCCTTTTCAAAAGCAAGCTCAGCTTCGTGAGAACCGTCAACAGCGACCATAATGTTTTGATATCTTTGTAGCATAGGAATACCTCCATTCTTTCTTTAGTTATATTGTAACCCTTTACATGAAAAAAGTAAAGTATTTTCAAGCAGACTTTACAAGAAGTTTTTTAGATTTTTTAGAAAAATTGCGTTATAATAAATTGACTCTTTTGAAATGAGGAAAAATTCGATGAAAGAATTTAATAAATCAACAAAATTAGAACATGTGGCTTATGATATTCGTGGTCCCGTCTTAGAAGAAGCCATGCGGATGCGTGCAAACGGTGAGAAAATCCTCCGTTTAAACACGGGAAACCCAGCTGAGTTTGGTTTTACCGCACCAGATGAGGTGATTCATGACTTGATTATGAATGCGCGTGATAGCGAGGGATATTCGGACTCGAAAGGGATTTTTTCTGCTCGAAAAGCTATTATGCAATATTGTCAATTGAAAAATATTCCTAATGTTGATATTGAAGATGTTTACCTTGGAAATGGGGTTAGCGAACTGATTGTTATGTCTATGCAAGGTTTGCTGGATAATGGTGACGAGGTGCTGGTGCCGATGCCTGATTATCCGCTTTGGACGGCAGCGGTCAGTTTAGCTGGGGGAAATGCAGTTCATTATCTTTGTGATGAAGCGGCAGATTGGTATCCGGATATTGATGATATCAAATCAAAAATTACCTCTAATACAAAGGCTATTGTCGTTATCAACCCAAACAATCCGACAGGAGCTTTGTATCCAAAAGAGGTGTTGGAAGAGCTTGTTGAAGTTGCGCGGCAAAACAATTTGATTATTTTTGCAGATGAGATTTATGACCGTTTAGTGATGGACGGTGAGAAACATACGGCTATCGCAAGTTTGGCTCCTGACCTTTTTTGTGTCAGCATGAACGGCTTGTCTAAATCACATCGTATTGCTGGTTTTCGTGTCGGATGGATGGTACTGTCTGGTCCTAAATATCACGTAAAAGATTATATTGAAGGCCTGAATATGCTATCCAATATGCGTTTGTGCTCAAATGTCTTATCTCAGCATGTGGTACAAACATCGCTTGGAGGCTACCAATCAGTCGATGAATTGTTGCTTCCTGGTGGTCGCATTTATGAGCAACGGAATTTTATTTACAAGGCTATCAATGAAATTCCGGGTTTGTCGGCAACCAAACCTAAAGCGGGGCTTTATATTTTTCCTAAAATTGATAGGGAAATGTATCGAGTAGATGACGATGAGCAATTCGTGCTGGATTTCTTAAAGCAAGAAAAGATTTTACTGGTGCATGGACGAGGTTTTAACTGGAAAGACCCAGATCATTTTCGTATTGTTTATCTGCCTCGTGTAGATGAGTTAGCACAAATCCAAGAGAAGATGACTCGTTTCTTAAGGCAATATCGGAGATAATAGAAAGCGAGACAGACTCGCACGATTGCTGACGCATTCACCTACTGCATCGTCAATTTATTACACAGTGTGCTATGAAGCTGGAGACTTTCGTCCCAGCTTTTTGTGCTAATATGGAGGAGTGAGAAGGCTAGCCAAGCTAATTGCACACAATTGTATCTCAATAAACAATTTTCAGATAATTGTTGAAGATTAAAGCGCTTTATGATATAATCAATAAGATTATATGCGAGGTAAATTATGGCAAACTTATTAGCAAAAACACGAAAAATTACATCTATTTTGCGTCGTTCAGATGAGCGATTACAGGATGAATTACCTTACAATGCAATTACCCAGCAGCTAGCTGAAATTATGGATTGCAATGCTTGTATTGTAAACAGCAAGGGGCGTCTTTTGGGGTATTTCATGCGCTACAAGACGAACAATGACCGTGTGGAAGCATTTTATCAAATGAAAATCTTCCCAGAAGAATATGTTCGCACAGCGAATTTAATGTATGACACAGAAGCCAATCTTCCTGTCAATCATGATTTGTCAATTTTTCCAGTTGAAACCAAAGATGAATTTCCAGACGGCTTGACGACGATTTCGCCTATTCATGTTTCAGGGATTCGCTTAGGAACTTTGATTGTTTGGCGCAATGATAAAGAATTTGATGATGATGATTTGATTTTGGTTGAAATTGCAAGTACAGTGGTTGGTATTCAGTTGCTCAACTTCCAACGAGAAGAAGATGAAAAAAATATTCGTCGCAGAACAGCGGTAACCATGGCTGTAAATACTTTGTCTTATTCAGAATTACGAGCTGTTTCAGCTATTTTAGGTGAATTAAATGGCAATGAAGGTCAATTGACAGCATCGGTCATTGCGGATCGTATTGGCATTACTCGCTCGGTGATTGTCAATGCTCTGCGTAAACTAGAGAGTGCAGGCATTATTGAAAGTCGTTCTTTAGGAATGAAAGGAACCTATCTTAAAGTCCTTATTCCCGATGTCTTTGAAGAGATTAAAAAGAGAGATTACTGATGACAAAAGCATTGATTTCGATTGATTATACGGTGGATTTTGTGGCAGATGATGGCAAACTGACAGCTGGAGCACCGGCTCAGGCGATTTCTAAAACTATCGCACAGGTAACAAAGACTGCTTTTGATCGAGGCGATTATATCTTTTTTGCCATTGATGCCCATGATGAAGGGGATATTTTTCACCCAGAGAGTAAACTCTTTCCACCACATAACATCAAAGGCACTAGTGGACGTAACCTTTATGGACTATTAGCTGATTTCTATCAGGAGCATAAAGCAGATTCTCGCGTCCTTTGGATGGACAAACGACATTATTCTGCTTTTTCAGGAACAGATTTGGATATTCGCCTGCGAGAAAGAAAAGTAGACACGGTGATTTTAACTGGTGTTCTGACGGATATTTGCGTTCTCCACACAGCTATTGATGCCTATAATTTAGGGTATCAAATTGAGGTGGTAGAGTCTGCTGTGGCTTCTCTTTCGGAGGAAAATCATAAATTTGCACTAAACCACTTGCAAAATGTTTTAGGTTCGACTATAATAGATAACAATTTAAAAGTAAAAAAGCAGTAGAGTAGGCTTGTTGACTTGAACAGAGAGTGCTGAAAGCTGAGAGCAGCGCCAAGAAAGCAAAATCCGAAGAACATACTGTCAATGATAAAATGGTTTTTTCTATGCTATTAATGGCAAAGGATGATATTGTCTAAAACTATTATATCATTGCAAGAAATTTGTGTGAATCAAAGCACAAACGTCTGCTCACGTTACGAGCTAGAGGTTGCAATGCAACGAATAACAGTGGTACCACGGCTTTCGTCTGTTTATACAGACGTAAGCCGTTTTTCCATAGTTCTTAATGCTTTAGCGTTTATAGCCGTGGATATAGATTAGGCAGTAAGGTCGATGTTCCTTATAATTCTTAGTACTTAGAGAAGCGGATGCAATTTTGTCAGTTGGACAAAAGCTGTAAACAAAAAATGCTTCCTACTTTTAGTATCTAGAGCTACGGGCGTAGATTTCTATAAGTAATTTGCGGCAAATGGTTAATTTGAAAATGAATTTAGAAAGAGATAGAGAATATGAAAGAAGTTTTTATTGGAAACTACGGTTTGGAACAAGTTGGTCAGAAAATGACAGCGACTGGGTGGGTTGCAAATATCCGAAATCATGGGAAATTGGCTTTTATAGAGCTACGAGACCGAGAAGGACTGCTTCAAGTTTTTGTCGCAGGTGATAGTCCGGCTTTTACTGAAATTGAACATCTACATAAAGAAGATGTGATTTCTGTTACAGGAGAAGTTGTCAAGCGAGAAGCCCGCTTTGTCAACAAAGCAATCAAGTCAGGGCAAGTCGAGTTGCGAGCAGAGAAAATTCAAATCCTTGCAAGCAGTAAGCCTCTTCCTTTTGAACTTGATCAGCACGCTCATACAGGAGAAGAGTTGCGGCAGAAGTACCGCTATCTGGATTTGCGTCGGGGTAAGATGACAGAAAACCTCAAACTTCGTCACCAAGTAACCAGCACAATTCGTGACTACTTGAACGGTAAGGATTTTCTGGAAGTGGAGACACCTTATTTGACGAAATCCACACCAGAAGGAGCCAGAGATTTTTTGGTTCCTAGTCGAGTTTTTAAAAATCAATTTTATGCTTTACCTCAAAGCCCGCAAATGTTGAAGCAACTTTTAATGGGAGCTGGTCTGGAACGTTATTATCAAGTTGTTCGCTGCTTTCGAGATGAGGATCTACGGGGAGACCGTCAGCCTGAATTTACTCAGGTGGATTTAGAGTTGAGTTTTGCAAGCGAAGAAGAAATCCAAGCTCTGGTTGAAGCTATGCTCAAAGCGGTTGTTAAGAAAACTCATGGTTTGGAGCTGACAGAAGCTTTTCCGACTATCAGTTATGAGGAAGCCATGAACCGCTTTGGTACAGATAAGCCGGATACGCGATTTGGTTTGGAATTAAAAAATCTGACCAATCTCTGTCAGGATAATCCCTCTCTTTTGCTGAAGCAGGCTTTTGCTCGTCATGAAGAATTATGGGGCATTTGTGTTCCAAATGCTGCGGATTCTTTCACGAAGAAGCAGCTCAGTCATTTCTATCAAGAAATGAAAGAATTTGGAGCTAGTAGGTTTACTAGTCTTAAGGTGGAAGCAGGTGAACTTCAAGGGGATTTGGCTTCGACTTTTGAAGCAGAATCAGTTGCCTTCATAGACCGATTTGAAGCGCAAGACGGTGATTTGCTCTTACTGGTCATCGCCAAGAGAAGACAAGCCCAAGAAGCTCTAGGGCACTTGCGATTGGAGATTGCCAAACAATTAGACTTAATCGATCAGAGTCGACTGGACTTCCTTTGGGTGCTGGATTGGCCTTTGCTAGAGTGGAATGAGGAGCAAGAACGCTATCAAGCCATGCACCACCCATTCACCCAAGGAATTTTTGAAAATGAGAAAGAAGATTTAGCTTCAATCAAAAGTCATGCCTATGATATTGTCCTTAATGGCTATGAAATTGGAGGCGGTAGTTTACGAATCCATGATCGAAAGAGTCAAGAAGCCATGTTTGAACTCTTGGGCATGGAAAAAGAAGATTACGAGCGTGACTTTGGCTTTTTCTTAGAAGCGCTTGATTATGGTTTTCCGCCGCATGGTGGTCTAGCACTGGGCTTGGATCGACTGGTTATGATTTTAGCTGGTGAAGAAAATATCCGTCAGGTCATTGCCTTTCCTAAAAATGGAACTGGTTTTGATCCTATGCTAGAAAGTCCCAGTCAAGTAGATGCGAGTCAAGTGAAAGAACTTCATTTGGAATTGAAGAACTAAGCCTATTTGTGATAAAATAAGAAGATGATTGTTTTTCGGTTACACTGAAAAATAAAAGAAGAGAAAGGAAACAGAGATGAAAATTACTCAAGAGGAAGTAACGCATGTTGCTCACTTGTCAAAACTAGCTTTTTCACCTGAAGAAACGGCAGAATTTGCGACAACTTTGTCAAAAATTGTGGACATGGTGGAGTTGTTAAACGAAGTTGATACGACTGGTGTGCCTTTTACATCAAATGTTGCGGAAAATGTCAACTATATGCGTGAAGATGTAGCAGTTGCAGGTTGGAATCGAGAAGAACTTTTCCAAAATGTACCTGAAAAAGAGCGAGGCTATATCAAAGTGCCTGCTATTCTAGATGACGGAGGAGACGCCTAATGACTTTGAATCAAAAAACAATTGAAGAATTGCATAATCTCCTTGTCAAAAAGGAACTTTCCGCAGTTGAGCTGACGAAAGCTACTCTGGAAGGTATTAAGAGTCGAGAAAGTGCAGTTGATAGCTTTATTACGATTAGTGAAGAAGAAGCCTTGGCGCAAGCAGCAGCAGTAGACGCGAAGGGAATTGATGCGGATAATTTTATGAGCGGGATTCCACTGGCTGTTAAGGACAATATTTCTACTAAGGGGATTTTAACGACAGCTGCGTCAAAAATTCTTTACAATTATAAACCAATTTTTGATGCAACCAGTGTGGAAAAACTCCATGAGAAAGACATGATTGTCATTGGTAAGACCAATATGGACGAATTTGCCATGGGCGGCTCTAGTGAAAATTCTTATTTTAAGACTACGAAAAATGCTTGGGACGCTACAAAAGTTCCCGGTGGTTCATCTGGTGGTTCAGCAACAGCAGTTGCTTCTGGTCAGGTTCGCTTGTCTTTAGGTTCTGATACCGGTGGCTCTATCCGTCAGCCAGCTTCCTTTAACGGAGTGGTCGGACTGAAGCCAACTTATGGCCGTGTTTCTCGTTTTGGACTCATTGCTTTTGGGAGCTCGTTGGATCAAATTGGACCTTTTTCTCGGACGGTTAAAGAAAATGCTCAGCTTTTGGGCGTAATTGCAGGAAATGATAAAAAAGACTCAACCTCTTCTCAACGAACTGTTCCTGATTTCACTAGTAAGATTGGTCAAGATATTAAAGAATTGAAAATTGCTCTTCCGAAAGAATATATGGGCGACGGGATTGATGAAAAAGTCAAGGAACGCATTTTAGCGGCTGCCAAGCATCTGGAAAGTTTGGGAGCGATTGTTGAAGAAGTTAGCCTGCCCCACAGCAAATACGGGGTAGCAGTCTATTATATCATCGCTTCTTCTGAAGCCAGCTCTAACTTGCAACGTTTTGACGGGATTCGTTATGGCTATCGGGCAGATGAGATTGAAAACTTAGAAGATGTTTATGTCAAGTCTCGTAGCCAAGGTTTCGGTGAGGAAGTGAAGCGCCGAATTATGCTAGGAACGTTTAGTCTATCGTCTGGTTATTATGATGCTTATTTCAAGAAGGCGGGTCAAGTTCGGACACTCATTATGCAAGATTTTGCCAAAGTATTTGAAAAGTATGACTTGATTTTAGGACCAACTGCGCCGACGGTTGCTTACGACTTAGGAACTCAAAGTCACGATCCAGTAGCTATGTATTTGGCTGATCTTTTGACCATTCCGGTCAATTTAGCAGGGCTTCCTGGCATTTCCATTCCAGCAGGCTTTGCGGAAGGTCTGCCGGTTGGGCTGCAATTGATTGGAAATCATTTTGATGAAGAAACGATTTACCAAGTAGCAGCAGCTTTTGAAGCAACGACAGACTACCACAAGCAAAAACCAGTCATTTTTGGAGGTGAAAAATAATGAACTTTGAAACGATTATTGGACTAGAAGTCCACGTTGAATTAAAAACAAATTCAAAAATTTTCTCACCAGCACCGGCTCATTTTGGGGAAGATCCAAATACCAACACCAATATCATTGACTGGTCTTTCCCAGGTGTCCTGCCGGTGATGAACAAGGGAGTTATTGATTACGGTATTAAGGCTGCTCTGGCACTCAATATGGATATTCATCAAAAGATGCACTTTGATCGCAAGAATTATTTCTATCCAGACAATCCGAAAGCCTATCAAATCTCTCAATTTGACGAGCCGATTGGTTATAATGGCTGGATTGAAATCGAGCTAGAAGACGGGACGACTAAGAAAATTCGCATTGAGCGGGCTCATTTGGAAGAGGATGCTGGCAAGAATACCCATGGCAGCGACGGTTATTCTTATGTTGACCTCAATCGTCAAGGGGTGCCTTTGATTGAGATTGTTTCAGAAGCTGATATGCGCAGTCCAGACGAAGCTTACGCTTACTTAACAGCGCTCAAAGAAATTATCCAATACACGGGTATTTCCGATGTCAAGATGGAGGAAGGCTCCATGCGGGTGGATGCAAATATTTCTATCCGTCCTTATGGCCAAGAAGAGTTTGGAACCAAGACAGAATTGAAAAATCTTAATTCCTTCAATTTTGTTCGCAAGGGCTTGACTTTTGAGGAAAAACGTCAGGCTGAGATTTTGCGTAGCGGTGGTCAGATTCGTCAAGAAACTCGCCGTTACGATGAAGCAACAGGTGAAACTCTTTTGATGCGGGTCAAGGAAGGTTCAGCTGATTATCGTTATTTCCCAGAGCCAGATTTACCAAACTTTGAGATTGATGACAGCTGGATTGAGGCGGTGCGTTCAGATTTACCAGCCTTTCCAAAAGAACGTCGGGCTAAGTACAAGGCAGATTTTGGATTGTCAGACTATGATGCTAAACAATTAACAGCGACGAAGAACATCTCAGATTTCTTTGAAGCTGCGGTGGCAGCAGGCGGAGACGCAAAATCTGTGTCAAACTGGCTCCAAGGTGAGGTCGCTCAGTACCTCAATGCAGAAGGTGAAACCATTGAAGAAATCGGTTTGACACCAGTCAATTTGACTGAAATGTTGAGTTTGGTGGCAGATGGTACGATTTCCTCTAAAATTGCCAAAAAAGTCTTTGTTCATTTGGCGAAAAATGGTGGTTCAGCCAAGGAATACGTTGAAAAAGCTGGCTTGGTGCAAATTTCTGATCCAGCACAACTATTGCCAATCATTCAGGACGTTTTTGCTAACAATGAAAAAGCTCTCAACGACTACAAGGGCGGCAACAAAAATGCAGCCAAGTCCTTGATTGGTCAGCTCATGAAAGCGACTAAAGGTCAAGCCAATCCACAAGTAGCTCAAAAACTACTTAATGAGGAATTGGCGAAGTTGTAAAATCTAAAAAAATCAGTCGTTTCGGCTGATTTTTTTGCTATAATCATAGAATGGAAAAGTTTGGGGGTAAGATATGTCAAAAATAGCAAAAGGCACCATTTTAACCTTAGTCGCAGGAATTGCATGGGGATTATCTGGAACGAGCGGACAATACTTGATGGCGCATGGATTTTCGGTTTTAGTTTTAACAAATGTCCGACTTCTAATCGCAGGGGCTTTGTTGGTATTGTATATGGTGCTAACTAATCGTAGAAAATTGATTGAGATGATAAAAGACCCAAAGGCGATGATGCCTTTGGCACTGTTTGCTTTATTAGGATTGTTGCTTAATCAATTTGCTTATTTAAAGTCTATTTATGAAAGCAATGCAGGAACGGCTACTGTTTTACAATATGTCTGTCCGGTGGGAATCCTTGCTTACACTTGTCTCAAAGACCGTGTTTCACCTACTGTGACAGAAGTATTGTCTATGATATTAGCGGTTGGTGGAACCTTTTTGATTGCCACCCATGGACAACTCAATCAGTTATCTGTCACACCTGCAGGACTGTTCTGGGGGCTGTTTGCCGCATTCACTTACGCTTTGTATATTCTTATTCCGATTCAGCTGATAAAGACATGGGGTAGTATTCCGGTGATTGGAGTGGGCATGATGCTAGCAGGCATTGTCTTAACGCCATTTAGCGGTATTTTGCGTTTTCATTGGCAGTTGTCAATGAAAGTATATCTGGCTTTAGTGGGGATTATTTTAGTGGGGACAATCCTCGCCTATACACTGTTTCTCAAAGGAACCAGTTTAGTCGGGCCTGTGAAATCTAGCCTTCTAGCGGCTGTTGAGCCTATATCGGCTGTATTTTTCGCCTTTCTCATTATGCACGAGCAATTTTATCTCGTAGATTTTGCTGGTATGTTTATGATTTTATCAGCGGTCGCTTTGATTTCTATAAAAGATTTGATATTGGAAAAAAGAAAAGGGATCTTATAAAAAGACAGAGCTGTTTATTTCACTCTGCCTTTTATTTTGAAAATAATTGCCAAAAGAAATCAATAATATACGTCACACCGTAAGTATAAATAACTAGTGTGATTGGTTTGCATAATACAATAATTATCATATATTTTTTAAAACTCATTTTCGTAAGGGCAGCCAGCATGCAGAGAAAGTCTGCTGGGCTGATAGGCCAAATCATCATAAAGATGAAAAAACGCTCAAAACGATTGCCCTCATCCAGCCAGCCAATGTATTTGTCATAGGTGCGTTTGCTGACGACAGATTGGACAAAAGCCGGACCGTAGGTACGCGCCAGATAAAAAATAATAGCACAGCCGATGACGATACCGACATAATTATAAATGGTACCAATGATATGACCATAAATGAAGACACCAGCAACCGAAGTCAAAGCTCCAGGAATAATAGGAACAACTGTTTGTAGGATTTGCAGGAAAATAAAGAGTGGCGGTCCCCAAATGCCAGCTTGCTTAATAAAGGCTGACAGGGTTTCTTTGGATTGTAAAATGCCAGCATAATAGGCCCAGATACAGAAAATCACCGTACCAAGCGCTCCAATAATAGAAGACCAATTGATAAATTTTTGTAAAAAAGGGGAGACGGCAGCCATTTTCTTGCTCGTATTTGCCATAATGTCCTCCGTGTCAAATTCTCTATTTTAACTATAACATTTTTAAACAATTTTTGGCAAATTGTACATAAAATCGATGAAAAAATCTAGGGTGCGAAAACTCTTTTTTTATGTTAAAATAGGTAGAAGTATAATGTTTGGAGAGAAATGTGGCGATTGAAAATTACATGCCTGATTTTGCGATTGAGGCAGTTTATGATTTGACAGTTGAAAGTTTAAAAAAACACGGTATCAAGGCTGTTTTGGTGGATTTAGATAATACTCTTATCGCATGGAACAATCCCGATGGAACACCAGAAATGAAGCAGTGGCTCCATGATGTGCGCGATGCAGGGATTCGGATTATTGTGGTGTCCAATAACACTAAAAAACGAGTAAAACGAGCAGTTGAAAAGTTTGAAATTGACTATGTCTGTTGGTCTATGAAACCATTCACTTGGGGGATTGATCGGGCGCTGAAAGAATTTCATTTTGAGAAAAATGAAGTGGTCATGGTGGGAGATCAGCTCATGACTGATATTCGAGCTGCTCATAGAGCAGGAATTCGTTCGATTTTGGTCAAGCCACTGGTCGAGCATGATTCGTTAAAGACCCAGATTAACCGAGCTCGTGAGCGTCGTGTGTTGAAAAAAATCACTGAAAAATACGAACCGATTGAGTATAAAAAAGGAATTTAAACATGGAAGACATTCTTTGTATTGGGTGCGGAGCGCCGATTCAGACAAAATATAAGGATAGGCTTGGCTATACTCCTCAGTCAGCTTTGGAAAAGGGACTGGAGACGGGCGAATTGTATTGCCAGCGCTGTTTTCGTCTGCGCCACTACAACGAAATTACTGATGTGCAACTGACAGACGATGATTTTCTCAGACTTCTCCACGAAGTCGGCGACAGCAATGCTCTCGTAGTCAATGTAGTAGATATTTTTGATTTTAATGGTTCAGTCATTCCGGGTTTGCCACGTTTTGTGGCTGGTAATGATGTGCTGTTGGTCGGGAATAAAAAAGATATTCTTCCCAAGTCGGTCAAGACGAGCAAGGTTACACAGTGGCTGATGGAGCGGGCTCACGAGGAAGGACTGCGCCCTGTTGATGTAGTTTTGACTTCAGCTCAAAACAAGCAAGCGATTAAAGAATTGATTGAAAAGATTGAGCAATATCGAAAAGGTCGAGACGTTTATGTGGTCGGCGTGACCAATGTTGGTAAGTCCACACTTATCAATGCCATTATTCAGGAAATTACCGGGGATAAGGAAGTTATTACGACTTCACGATTTCCAGGGACGACACTGGATAAGATTGAAATTCCGCTGGCTGACGGCAGTCATATCTACGACACACCAGGGATTATCCACCGTCACCAAATGGCTCATTATCTGTCTGCTAAAAATCTCAAATATATCAGTCCGAAAAAGGAAATCAAGCCCAAAACTTACCAACTTAATCCTGAACAAACCCTCTTTTTAGGGGGCTTGGGACGCTTTGATTTTGTGTCGGGTGACAAACAGGGTTTTACGGCTTATTTTGACAATGAGCTCAAATTGCATCGCACCAGGCTTGCGGGAGCGGGGGAGTTTTATGAAAAGCATGTTGGCTCTTTACTAACACCGCCCTCTAAAAAAGAAGTATCAGATTTTCCTCAGTTAGTCAAACATGAGTTGAAAATTGAAGCTAAAACAGATGTAGTTTTTTCAGGCTTGGGCTGGATTCGTGTGACAGGACCAGCAAAGATTGCAGCCTGGGCACCAGAGGAAGTAGCAGTGGTTACCCGCAAAGCCATTATCTAAGAGGAAATGGCTGTTAGAAAAATAAAGAGAAGATAAACGAAATAAGAAACAAAAGAGGAATCTATGTCATTAACATCAAAACAACGGGCTTTTTTAAATAGCCAAGCTCACAGTCTCAAACCCATCATTCAGATTGGCAAAAACGGTCTCAACGACCAGATTAAAACGAGTGCCCGTCAAGCTCTAGATGCTAGAGAATTGATTAAAGTAACTCTTCTACAAAATACAGATGAAAACATCCATGAGGTAGCAGAAATTCTCGAAGAGGAAATAGGTGTGGATATTGTTCAAAAAATTGGTCGTATTTTAATTCTCTACAAACAGTCTAGCAAAAAGGAAAACCGCAAAATTTCAGTAAAGGTAAAAGAAATTTAGAGGAAGCAGCCTATGGCAATTGAATTACTGACTCCCTTCACCAAGGTGAAGTTGGAACCAGAAGTAAAAGCAAAAAAAAGAAAGCAAGTTGGGATTTTAGGTGGAAACTTCAATCCAGTCCACAATGCCCATTTGGTCGTGGCTGATCAAGTTCGTCAGCAATTATGTTTAGATCAGGTCTTGCTGATGCCTGAGTATGAGCCACCACATGTTGATAGAAAATCAACGATTGATGAGAAGCACCGACTGAAAATGCTGGAGTTGGCAATTGAAGGCATTGAAGGTCTGGGAATTGAAACCATTGAGCTGGAGAGAAAAGGGATTAGTTACACCTATGATACGATGAAATTTTTGACGGAAAAACATCCAGATACAGATTATTATTTCATCATCGGAGCGGATATGGTAGATTACCTTCCCAAGTGGCATCGGATTGACGAATTAGTCGATTTGGTTCAATTTGTTGGGGTTCAGCGCCCCCGCTATAAAGCAGGAACATCTTATCCAGTTATCTGGGTAGATGTGCCGTTGATGGATATTTCTTCGAGTATGGTTCGAGCTTTTCTGGCTCAAGGTCGGACGCCGAATTTTCTCCTACCCAAGCCAGTTTTAGACTATATTAAGAAAGAAGGGCTTTACAATGGGATATGAAACTTATGTGGGAATTTCTCGTGAGCAACTTTTAGTCAAAATGCAGCAGCTTTTACCAGAGAAACGTTTTAAACATTGTCTGGGAGTGGAACAAGCAGCGATTGACTTGGCAGAGCGCTTCGGAGTAGATGTGGAAAAAGCTGGTTTGGCAGGTCTGCTCCATGATTATGCGAAAAAGCTCTCTGACGAAGAATTTCTGGCGCTGATTGATAAGTATGCTCTGAATCCAGCGTTGAAAGATTGGGGAAATAATGTCTGGCATGGCATGGTCGGCATTTATAAAATTCAGGAAGATTTAGGGTTGACAGATCCAGAAATTTTACGAGCTATTGAGATTCATACCGTAGGTTCTGCCCAAATGTCCGATTTAGATAAGGTGGTCTACGTAGCAGACTATATTGAGCCTAATCGGAACTTTCCAGGAGTGGAGCGGGCGCGTGAAATTGCTCACGTTTCGCTCAATCAAGCTGTGGCTTATGAAACGGCACATACAGTGGAACACTTGGCACACAAGGGCTTGCCTATCTTCCTACAAACTATTGAGACTTATAATGCGTATGTCGGCTTTATGAAAGATGATAAATGAAAACAGCTCTGTTAGTGATTGATATTCAAACAGCCTTGATAGAGGCTAAACCGTATGCTGTTGATAACTGCTTGTCTGTCTGGCAAAAAGCAATCGCCACTTGTCGTGAGAAAAACATTGAGGTGATTTACGTCCGCCACAATGACGACGAATTACTGACAGGAAGCCATGGCTGGGAAATTTACGGAGCTATTGCTCCAGAAGCTGACGAGAAAATCTTTGATAAGCATTATAATAGTGCTTTTAAAGAAACTCATTTACAGACTTATCTGGATAGCCAAGCTATTGAGCGGCTGATTATCATTGGCATGGCAACGAATTATTGCATTGATACGACTGTTAAGGTGGCGTTTGAATTTGGCTATAATTTGGCAGTTGTTAAAAATGGCACGACCACCTTTGCTGAAAGAGAAATTACAGCAGAACAATTAATGCAGCACTATGAAAACACTTGGAATGGACGTTTTGCCCAAGTGGCGGACTTAGAAGAAATTTTAAAAGAGGATTAAATGGATAAAAAAGAATTACTAGAATTGGTTGTCAAGGCAGCTGATGAAAAACGAGCAGAAGACATTACTGTGCTAGATTTGCACGAATTGACGACGATGACAGACTATTTTGTCATTGCCAGCTCTATGAACAGCCGTCAACTAGAGGCTATTGCTGATAATATTCGTGAGAAAGTCACAGAAGCAGGGCAATCAGCTAGCCATGTAGAAGGAGACTCTGCTGGAGGCTGGGTACTTTTGGATCTAGGCGAGGTGGTTGTTCATATTTTTTCTGAGGAAATGCGGAATCACTACAACCTTGAAAAACTTTGGCATGAAGCAATAGGTGTTGATGTTGCTGCTTTGTTGGAAACAAATAAAGGGTAAGGCTGGGGAAATTCCTCGGCCTTTCAATGACTAGAAAGGACAAGTGCCGTTTCGGTGCGATTTAATGTATGACAACTTATGAAACCTTCGCATCAGTCTATGATGCTATTATGGATGATAATCTTTATGATAAATGGACCGATTTTTCGCTCCGCCATTTTCCAAAAAATAAGAAAAAGCTCTTAGAATTAGCTTGTGGAACAGGAATTCAATCCGTACGCTTTGCCAAAGCTGGCTTTGATGTGGCAGGACTTGATTTGAGTGACGAGATGCTTGAAATCGCTCGTAAACGTGCCAAAGAAGCAGGTGAAGCCATGGAATTCAAACAGGGGAACATGCTTGATTTATCGCATGCTGGGAAATACGACTTGGTGACTTGTTACTCTGATTCAATTTGCTACATGGCCGATGAAGTTGAAGTCGGTGATGTCTTTCAGCAAGTTTACAACTGCTTGAATGAAGGTGGCGTTTTCATCTTTGACGTGCACTCAACTTACCAAACTGATACCGTTTTTCCTGGTTATTCTTACCATGAAAATGCTGATGAATTTGCCATGGTTTGGGATACATACGCCGATGAGGCGCCCCATTCAGTTGTGCATGAGTTGACCTTCTTCTTGCAAGACGAAGACGGGCGCTTCACACGTTACGACGAAGTCCACGAAGAACGCACGTACGAAATTCTGACCTATGATATTTTACTAGAACAAGCTGGATTTAAAACTGTTAAGGTCTATGCAGATTTTGAAGACCAAGCACCAATAGAAACAAGCAAGCGTTGGTTCTTTGTGTGTGAGAAGTAGGGGGAAAGAAAGCTTCTCGAAAATGGTGGGCTTTTTCTTTTGTGATTAGTTTGCTGTGGTATAATAGAAGTATTAAGTTGAAGTAGGTATTCTCTGAATTAATTTCTATAATTATTAGCGAATTGTTGGTTGTGCACGAGTGAAAGGAATCTAGCGATGCAAGAATTAAGAATAGATAGACACGAAGCTCAATATAGATACTATATTAATAGTCTCTTAGAGTTAGACCCAACTGATAAGGAGGTTAAACTGATTTATGATATCAAATTTTTAACTCCTTTTGTAGGAGCACTAGTTGCATCCTTTTTGAATAGCCAAGAGTATCATGTGATAAGTGAAATTAATGATGAGGGAAAGCAATCAGCTAGTTATGCGAAGAATAATAATTTCTTCCATTTTGCTGAAAGTGACAAAAATATTGATAATAGAAACAAGGATTTTTCAGGTTCTTTCACTCCTATTATGAAGACACCATTGGATACTTATTATCGAGCTGAGGATAATATAGTTGAAAATGTCTCTAAAAAAATTTCTAATGTATTATCTGCTGGTAATGATAAGGTATATAGAATTTTAGAGTATATTATTTCTGAATTATTCAGAAATATTCCGGAACATTCCCAATGTCTTGAGGGGTGGCACTGCTCACAGCATTGGGTACATGATGATTATATTGAAGCCGAGATTGCTTTAATTGATTATGGAAGAGGTTTTCGAGAAAGTTTAAACTCTGCAAGTAAATTTCAAGTATTAGACGATGTTGAAGCGATACGACTAGCTTTAGAACCTGGTATAACTGCTGGTATCGTAGATAAGTCACATCTACGCGAAGGTGAAAAAACGGAATACCTTAATTCAGGTTATGGGCTATATGCTATTACAGAACTCTGTAAAGTTTTAAAAGGTCAATATGTTATTGTGTCCAGGGGGGCTATAGCAACTAAAAATGGTATTGAATATTTACGGGGAAATCTAGTCTTTCCGGGTACAGCTATTAAAATTAAATTAAGAATTCCCAATAAACTTAGCTATGATACTTTCAATTCAATATTACAAGGAATTATAAAAAAAGGTCAACATAGCTCTAAGTCAATAAAGGGAGCAATAAATATTGCTTCACCTAAGTCGAGAAGCATGGGAAATTATTAATTGATAATATTGCTTCTTTTATGCGGATACATTTATATATACTAAGGTATATGGATACTTTTTCAGTTTTTGGTACCCTGAGCGCTTTACTTAAGCAACAAAATTATTTTAGAATTGATGATATTGATATCTTTGACGGAAAAGTAGTAATTTTAGCCATTTTTTGAATTAATAAAAGAATCTTGTATGAATTTGTAAAGGAATGTTTTATGGTTAGTACCAAAGAGTTGAAATGTTATTTTTATCAATTAAATTCAAATTTTGAAATTAGACAAAAGATAAATAGCTATTTTTCAAAGTTAGCAAATCAAAAAAAATTAAAACAGAAACAATTTCTGATTTTAGCTACTATATCAAACATGATATTGTCAAAAAGGAAGAATACGTCTTATTTACAATCGCTAAAGTTGATACTCTTGAGGAAGTTAAATTAGATGATGTTGAAACTCAGGAAAGAAGTATTATTGATAAAGAAGAGACACAAGGATTAGCTAAAGATGCTCAATTTCTTTATAATTTTAAATCTGGAATATTAGTGCAAAAACGAGGTCAAGGACAAATAAATATAAAAGATTTTCAAATATTTATTTCTCAAAAACTTAATATTGACGATAGTGCATTCAAATTTTCACTTATTAAAGATGAAAATGGTTTAAAAAAACTTGATAATCTTAATCAAATTCACGACTTTGTTTTAAATGTTTCGATTCCAAAACAATTATCTCTTTTTGCAGATGATGTTGACGGCATCAATTCTGGTATAGAGTTAGCTAAAAAATGCAAGGAGACAGTGTAGATATTGCTATACATGGTGAAAGTTTATGTAAGCGAACTATAATTGATTCTGTTAAATTAGTAGGAGAATATCGTAAAAATCAAAATATGAAAGTAACCTCTCTTTCAATATATGGTGATAATGAAGTTATTGATTTGGTAAAATATAAGTTACAATATTACAAGAAATATTGTATAGATGAATTTTCGACAGAAGATATATATTCTTTTTTAGAAGAAGCATATGCCAATAAAAAAGATTATTTGAATTATTATGAAAATGAAGATAGTTAAAAGAAATATTCTAAAAATTGGTTACATAATAGTAGTTTTCTTTTTATGGAATGCCAAAGTGTATATAACTGATATAAATAATATAAAAGAAATTTCAGCAGCTTTTCAAGAAATTTTTATTTTCTTGTCAGGATCATTTTTAGCAATAGTTGGTGTAAACTCTTTTTTTCCTGAAAATAGGTTTATTAGGTCTTTGAGACAATTGAATGTAGATTTACATTTACTTAAGAAATTTATTAATTTAACGTTTTTTTCCATTGTTTTAGTTTTTTTGCCTTCTTTTTTGTTATTTTTTGATAAAAAAGATAATTCAATTTTAGGAAGAATACTGATAATTTTTGAAATAGTGGTATTTCTAATATTTTGTGTTGAATTAATTAAATTAGCAGTTCAAGTCAGAAAAATATTTAAACAAACGATTGAAGCTGAAATTACTGAAAGAAAAAAATAGTTGTAAAAGGAGCACCACATGACCATCACAGGCATTATCGCAGAATTCAATCCCTTCCACAATGGTCACAAATACTTGCTAGAGCAGGCTAAAGGTTTGAAAATTGTTGCCATGAGCGGCAATTTTGTCCAACGTGGTGAGCCTGCGATTGTGGATAAGTGGACACGCGCGGAAATGGCTCTGCGAAATGGCGCTGATTTGGTGGTTGAATTACCATTTTTGGTGGCTGTTCAGTCAGCTGACTACTTTGCACAAGGAGCAGTAGATATTTTAGAACGCCTTAGTGTGAATAAGTTGACCTTTGGCACGGAAGAGGTCTTAGATTATCAACACTTTTCACAGATTTATGGGGACAATCAACAGAAAATGGTGGACTACATACAAGATTTGCCAGATGATTTGTCTTATCCACAGAAAACGCAGAAAATGTGGGAAAAGTTTGCTGGTGTGAAATTCACAGGCAATACACCCAATCATATTTTAGGGCTTTCTTATGCCAAAGCTTGCGCGAATAATGCTATCGAGCTTCTCCCAATCAAACGTCAGGGAGCTGGTTATCATTCACAAGAAGAAAATTTAAAATACGCCTCTGCTACGGCTCTTAGAGAGCGTCTTAATTGTCCAGATTTTTTGGAGAAATTTACCCCGGCTCATGAACTGCTGATTCAGTCTCCCAAAGTGACCTGGTCAGCACTCTATCCTTTGCTGCGTTACCAGATTATCAGTCATCCCGATTTGACGAGTTTTTATCAGGTTAATCAAGAACTTGCGGTGCGCTTGCAGGAAGCAGTGAAAACTAGTTATAGCGTAGAGGAGTTGGTCGAACAAGTCGCAACCAAGCGATATACGAAAGCACGAATCAGACGAATTCTGACTTATATTTTGGTCGGTGCAAGAAATGATCAGTTGCCTAGCGGTATTCATATCTTGGGCTTTACTCAAGCAGGTCGAGAACATCTTAAAAAGATGAAAGGGAAAACAGACTTCATCAGTCGCATCGGTCAAGAACCATGGGATTCCTTAACCCAGCGAGCTGATTGTATTTATCAGCTAGGGAACGCCCAACTAGAGGGGCAGAATTTTGGGAAAATCCCGATAATAGTAGATTGATACAAAATTATTTTATAGAGATAGACATTGTCAATAATTTGCTAGTGAAATTCAACCTGACTTGTGATATAATAAGAAAGATTGAAAAAGTGAAAATCTAAAGGAGAATATCCAATGGGACGTAAATGGGCCAATATTGTGGCAAAAAAGACTGCCAAAGATGGTGCAAACTCAAAAGTTTATGCTAAATTTGGTGTTGAAATCTATGTAGCAGCTAAAAAAGGAGAGCCAGATCCAGAATCGAACTCAGCTTTGAAATTTGTTATTGAACGTGCGAAACAAGCGCAAGTGCCAAAGCATGTCATTGACAAAGCACTGGATAAGGCAAAAGGAAACACAGACGAAACCTTTACAGAGGGGCGTTATGAAGGGTTTGGACCAAATGGTTCTATGCTCATCGTTGATACACTAACTTCAAATGTCAACCGTACGGCAGCCAATGTTCGCTCTGCCTTTGGTAAAAACGGTGGAAATATGGGAGCAAGTGGCTCAGTGTCTTATATGTTTGATAATAAAGGTGTGATTGTGTTTGCAGGAGACGATGCAGATAGTGTCTTTGAACAACTGTTAGAAGCAGATGTAGACGTAGATGATGTAGAAGCAGAAGATGGAAGCATTACAGTTTATACAGCACCAACAGATTTGCACAAGGCCTTGACTGCTCTCCGTGAATCTGGTGTAGAAGAATTCCAAGTCACCGAATTGGAAATGATTCCGCAATCTGATGTGACCTTATCAGGTGAAGACTTAGAAACATTTGAAAAATTGTATGCTGTGTTAGAAGATGACGAAGATGTCCAAAAGATTTATACAAATGTAGAAGGATTTTAATAGTGAAGAAAGAGGTGCTTAGATACTCTTCTGAGCTTAAAAAGCAAATGAAGAGTCCGACAGCTACTGCGTCAAGAGTTTTTTACTAATACAGATTGAGACTGAGATAATTTTGTCCCAGTCTCTTTTTTTGTTACTTACTAATCTCTCAGTGTTTTTTAAGAAATTTAGTTATAAGACCGTAACGTAAATATGTTGAGCTAGTATCTTCTTTACTTTGATAGAGTAGATATGAAGTTTAGTAGAAAAGGTGGCTAGCTAATAATATGTAGTTGAAGAGTGAGGTTGTTTTCCAAGACTGCTTGTTGTAGCTTAGTTTATTCTAAAAATTCAAATAAGGAGCGTAAAAACAGACAAACCAGTGATAAACTATAAGTTGAGAGAAGTAAACTATTGGTCGATTGAGTTTGTAAGAAAAGGTGCTACAATATAATTAGCAAATGGAGGGAGGAAAAATCTAATGAAAAAACAAACACTAGGTATGATGATTTCATCATTAAGGAAAGCAAAAGGGATGACACAATTAGAACTGGCTGAAAAGATGGGGGTCACTGATAAGGCTGTTTCAAAATGGGAAAGAGATTTATCCTATCCAGATATTAATACCATTCCTAAATTAGCAGACCTGTTTGATACATCGGTAGATGAGCTGATGCAAGGACAGATAGTGATGAAAGAAAACAAGAAAAATAGAAAATCTGATATTGTTGACACCGTGTTGAGAGGACTTGGAGTAGCCATGGGGATTGTTGTAGTGGTTTTATCTGCTTTAGGAAAAGTGGACACTAAGGCTGCACTGACAATGCTTGGACTTGGTTTAGCCAGCCTTTCTATCTCCTCACTAAAGGATAGAAACGAATGAGAATAATTGTTAAAGGCGTTGGTGAAATAACTATCGCCTTTTCTGGTAAGTTTTCATATTCAGGTCATCTAGAGATTTTACATGGGGTTATATTACAATGGTAATAAGATTCTCGCAAGCGTCTGGGAACAGGGAAAAAGAGGAGGGGAAAATGGACGCTTTTAAGCATATCAATCCTAAGTTTTTAGTATGGTAAAGAATTATTCGGGTGCACAATTTGTCAAAGACCTTGTAGCTAGATTATCGTGGCAATTATTGCCTTACCATTGTCAATTGCTTTAGCGATTGTTTCGAGGGTCAATCCAGAGCAAGATCTTTATACAGCTGTTGTAGTTGGTTTTTTCATTCCCTTTTTTAGGTGGGAGTCGTGTTCAGATTGGTGAACTAATAGCTATTTTGTTGTTATCATTTATGGAATTATTGCGCAGTACGGTCTATCTGGTCTAACAGTGGCTACTTTCTTAGCTGGTCTAATGATCATCGGTGTGGGTTTGTTGCATTTTGGTGACCTGATTAAATTTATTTCAAAGACCATCACGGTTGGATTTACCCTTGGAATAGCCGTTAGAATCATCGTTGGACAAATCAAGGACTTATTTTGTCTGAACAAGGTAAAAATGTCTTAATTCTTCGTATGCGCAGTGTGTCTGCAATGGATATTTCGGGATTGGATGCTCTTGAAGAGATCCTTGGCAAATGTCAACGAACAACCTTACCATGTCATGGAAAAAGCAAGCTTTATTGATAGAGTTGGTGCAGACAACTTTTGTGCTAATATTGATGTCGCTTTAACGCGCGCAGCTAGTTTAGAAAAGTAATTGAGTTTTCCACTATTCGTCAAATGTATCAATGTTTGGTAAAAATCGGATTTCGTTTAGCTCTACTTGATAAAGAAAATCTATCACTTTGATAAAACTCAAATAATAGTCAAGAAGGAAAATATTTGATATGATAGGATTTATCTTAATGAAAGAGGTTATGTAGGAATATGAAAAAAGTATTGAAATACTCTTCTTTAGTCGCTCTTGGATTTTTAACAGCAGGAATGTTAGCAGCGTGCTCTAATTCAAAGTCAGCTACTTCATCTGGGAAAACGGAAGTCAAAGTTGCAACGAATGCTTCACCCAAACCATTTAACTATGAAGAAAATGGTAAATTAACAGGTTATGAAATCGAAGTAGTTCGTGCAATCTTCAAAGATTCTGACAAATACAAGGTAAAATTTGAAACAACAGAGTGGTCAGGTATTTTCGCTGGTCTGGATAGTGATCGCTACAAAATGGCGGTCAACAATATCAGCTATACAAAAGAACGTGCAGGAAAGTATTTGTATGCAGCTCCAACTGCTAAAAATCCAAACGTTTTAGTGGTGAAAAAATCTGATAAAAGCATTCAATCGCTGGATGATATTGGTGGTAAAACAACAGAAGTCGTACAAGGGACAACGACTGCCGCACAATTAGAAAAATACAATCAAGCACATGCTAACAATCCAACAAAAATTAGCTATACAAAAGCGGATTTTCAACAAATTATGAGCCATTTAAACGATGGAAAGTTTGATTATAAGATTTTTGATAAAATCGGTGTTGAAACAGTCATTAAAAATCAAAAACTGGACAACTTGAAAGTGATTGATTTACCAAGTGATCAACAACCTTATGTTTATCCGCTTTTAGCAAAAGGACAAGATGAGTTGAAAACATTTGTTAATAAGCGCATTCAAGAGTTGTATAAAGACGGAACTCTGGAAAAATTATCCCAAAAATTCTTTGGTGGTAGTTACTTGCCAGCTGAAGCAGATGTGAAATAAGAAAATGAAAAGCTAGCTGGTTTTCTTACAAAAATAGTTATAGTTTATAACTATACCCTTTGTTATGAAATAACAATTTGTCAATCAGCTAAATATGTGCGATACTATTTTCATAAGATTTTTAAAGGAGACAGAAAATGAAATTAAAAAAATGGTTTGGAATAACAGCTCTAGCATCTGCAGCAGTGATTGGTTTAGCAGCTTGTGGTTCAGGAAATAAAAGTGATAACGCCAAAACGGTTAAGATTGGTGTGATGACAAAGAGTGACTCAGAAGAAAAACGTTGGGACAAGATCCAAGAATTGTTGAAAAAAGACAATATTAAATTGGAATTTACAGAATTTACGGACTACTCGCAACCAAATAAAGCAGTTGCTGATGGTGCAGTGGATATCAATGCTTTCCAACATTACTATTTCTTGAACAATTGGAACAAGGAAAACAAGCAAGACTTAGTCGCAGCTGCTGAAACTTATATCTCACCCATTCGTCTCTACTCTGGTACCAAAAATGGAAAAAATAAATATACAAAAGTAGACCAAATTCCAAATGGTGCAGAAATTGCAGTTCCAAATGATGCGACAAATGAAAGTCGGACGCTTAATTTATTACAATCTGCAGGATTGATTAAATTAGACAAGTCTGGAAATGAATTGGCAACTGTGGCAAATATCAAAGAAAATCCGAAAAAATTGAAAATTACAGAATTGGATGCTAGTCAAACAGCTCGCTCATTGACTTCAGTAGATGCAGCCGTTGTAAACAATACATTTGTAACAGAAGCAAAATTGGACTATAAAAACGCTTTGTTCATTGAACCAAAAGATAAAAATTCAAAACAATGGTTTAATATCATTGCAGCCAAAAAAGATTGGGAAAAATCTTCAAAAGCCGATGCCATTAAAAAAATCATCAAAGCTTGCCATACAGATGAAGTGAAAAAAGTGGTTGAAGAAACATCAGATGGCTTAGACCAACCAGTTTGGTAATCTTGATTCTATTAGCTGTAGTTCAGTCTAAAAACTCAGTTGGTAATTCCAACTGAGTTTTGTCGCCATTTCTATGAGGAGAAAAGATGACATTTTCAAGTGAAGAAGAACAAATTAAAAGATTTGAAGAGGATATGGTGGCACAAGACTATATTGCCGTTTTACGGGCGTTGATTGCTAAAAAATCAATCTTCGCTCAACAAGTCGGTTTACAAGAAGTTGCTGCTTATCTGAAAGAAATTTTTACAAAAGCTGGTGCAGAGGTGGAATTAGATGAAAGCTATACAGCGCCATTTGTGATAGCAACATTTAAAAGTCAGAATCCAACAGCTAAGACAATTATTTTTTACAACCATTATGATACAGTTCCGGCAGATAGTGATCAAATTTGGACAGATGATCCGTTCACTCTATCTATTCGGGATGGTAGTATGTATGGTCGTGGAGTCGATGATGATAAAGGGCATATTATCGCACGTTTGACGGCTGTTCAAAAGTATTTACAAAAGCATAAGAGTTTGCCTGTCAATGTCATTTTTATGATGGAAGGAGCAGAAGAGTCTGCTTCGGTTGATTTAGAGAAATATCTAGAGAAACACAAATCTCTTCTACATGGAGCAGACCTGTTGGTTTGGGAGCAAGGAATTAAAAATTCTTTAGGTCAACTTGAAATTTCTGGCGGAAACAAAGGAATTGTGACCTTTGATATGAAGGTCCAAAGTGCGGAAGTGGATATTCATTCTAGCTTTGGTGGTGTGATTGATTCAGCTTCTTGGTACTTGTTGAACGCCCTTGCTAGCTTGAGAGGTAAGGATGGACGTATTCAGGTAGAAGAACTTTATGATCAAGTAATCGCACCTAATCAACGAGAGTTAGCTTTAGTAGAACAATACGCTCAACGCAGTCCAGAAGAAGTACAAGCTATTTATGGTTTGGAATTACCTTTATTACAAGAGGAGAAAAAAGCTTTTTTAAATCGAATTTTCTTTGAACCATCTTTGAATATTGAAGGAATTACTTCTGGTTACCAAGATCAAGGAGTGAAGACGATTCTTCCGTCAGAGGCTTCAGCAAAAGCAGAAGTTCGTTTAGTGCCAGGACTGGAACCACATAGAGTGTTAGAACTGATTCGCAAACAACTCGACAAAAATGGTTTTGATAAGGTAGAATTAGTTTATACTTTGGGAGAAATGAGCTATCGTAGTGATATGAGTGCACCGCCGATTTTAAATGTCATTGAACTAGCTAAAAAATTCTATCAAAAAGGAGTTTCTGTCTTACCAACTACAGCAGGTACAGGACCGATGCACACGGTATTTGAAGCACTTGAGGTACCAATGGTCGCCTTTGGACTTGGAAATGCGAATAGTCGAGATCATGGAGGTGACGAAAATGTACGCATTGCAGATTATTACACCCATATTGAATTAGTAGAGGAGCTGATTGCAAGTTATGAGTAAAGAAATGATTCAGTTAGATCACATTGATGTAACCTTTCAACAAAAGAAACGTCAGATTCAAGCAGTTAAAGATGTGACGATTCATATTCAAGAAAGAGATATTTATGGAATTGTCGGTTATTCTGGGGCTGGGAAATCAACCTTGGTTCGTGTCATTAACCTACTGCAAGTTCCAACGAGTGGGAAAATTATTGTAGATGATGATGTTCTTTTTGACAATAAAGTAACTTTGACAGCAGAACAGTTGCGTCGCAAACGTCAAGACATCGGCATGATTTTTCAACATTTTAATCTGATGAGTCAACTGACGGCAGAAGAAAATGTCGCTTTTGCGCTCAAACATTCTGGCTTATCAAAAGAAGAAAAGAAAGAAAAAGTGCGTACACTGTTGGAGTTGGTCGGTTTAGCAGATCGTGCTGAAAATTATCCTTCTCAGCTTTCTGGAGGGCAAAAACAGCGGGTTGCAATCGCGCGTGCCTTAGCAAATGACCCTAAAATCTTGATTTCTGATGAATCAACCTCTGCCTTAGATCCAAAAACAACTAAACAAATTTTAGCTCTTTTACAAGATTTAAATCAAAAGCTAGGATTAACAATTGTTTTAATCACCCATGAAATGCAAATTGTTAAAGACATTGCCAACCGTGTCGCAGTTATGCAGGACGGTCAATTGATTGAAGAAGGTTCTGTCTTGGATATTTTCTCTAATCCTCAGCAAGACTTAACAAAAGACTTCATTTCGACTGCAACAGGAATTGATGAAGCTATGGGCAAGATTGAGCAACAAGAAATTGTCAAACATTTGGCGAAAAATAGTCTCTTGGTGCAAATGAAGTACGCAGGAACCTCTACAGATGAACCCTTACTGAATGAAATTTACAAACATCATCAAGTTACTGCCAATATACTTTATGGGAACATTGAAATTTTAGGTGGAACGCCTGTTGGAGAACTGGTCGTTGTTTTATCTGGTGAAAAGGAAAATCTAGCAGCTGCTAAAACAGCCATTCGTGAAGCTGGTGTTCAATTGACAGTATTGAAGGGAGAAGCATAGATGGAAAATTTTATTCAAACATACTTGCCGAATGTTTATCGAATGGGTTGGAGCGGTCAAGCTGGCTGGGGAACAGCTATTCACTTGACATTGTATATGACAGTCATTTCTTTTATTATCGGCGGATTGTTAGGCTTAATTGCAGGGCTTTTTCTTGTTTTGACTGCTCCAGGAGGTGTCTTGGAAAATAAAATAGCTTTTTGGATTTTAGACAAAATCACATCTATCTTCCGTGCTATCCCATTTATTATTTTGTTAGCTGTTCTTTCACCTTTTTCACACTTGATTGTGGGGACTAGTATTGGACCAAATGCAGCTATCGTACCTCTTTCTTTTGCAGTATTTGCTTTCTTTGCTCGCCAAGTTCAAGTTGTACTCGCTGAGTTAGACGGCGGTGTTATCGAAGCAGCGCAGGCTAGCGGAGCGACTTTCAGTGATCTAGTAGGTGTCTATCTACGCGAAGGTCTGCCAGATTTGATTCGTGTGACAACAGTCACTCTCATTTCTCTCGTTGGCGAGACTGCAATGGCTGGTGCAGTCGGTGCTGGAGGAATCGGGAATGTTGCGATTGCTTATGGCTTCAATCGTTATAATAACGATGTAACGATTTTAGCAACAGTTATTATCATTGTACTTATCTTTGCCATTCAGTTTGCTGGTGATTTTTTGACTAGAAAATTAAGCCATAAATAGGATAGCTGAGATGATTGTTAGAGATAAACAATAAATATATAGAAAAATAATATAAAAGTTCTATGATAATAGGTCATAGAATTTTTATTTTATACATATTTTCTCTTTCGTATGACCAGTACAAGTATTTAGCAGTTTACAGGAGATAAGAAAGAGGAGGAAGGAAAAATTGGAAGAAAAAGTTTAAGAAAAATAAAAAA
>NZ_KV826439.1:0-3905 GCF_001835915.1 Streptococcus sp. HMSC034E12 | reverse complement strand
TTTTTTTGTTGCACTATATTTTACAATTTATCAATAACAAAAATAGACAAATGTCCTATGAAACAATGCAACTGACTTCATACAAAAAAACCAGTCCGTAGAGACTGGCTGTCTGTCAAGTTAAATATTCAAGGTTTCAATAAAAGCACCTGCCGCTAACTTTTGCTCCAACTTGTTGATAGTAGATTTGTCTAGGTAAGAGCTTAACTCAGCAAAAGCTTGGCAAATTTTGAAAACCGTATCTGCCTCTTGCTGATGGTAGAATGGTAGATCCTTATGCTTTCTGAGCCACCACTCTGAATCATAGTTGAGATCTTCTCTTTGATAGTAGACAAGGTTCTTCTTGGGTGTCAGATAAATCGTTTTATAGATTATTTTTTTCCTATCTTCAGAAAAACGGCTGTTACTATAAATCTTGATTCCTTTAAATTTTTTATACTCTCTGATTCCATGATCCACTAGCCTGCATTCCACTTCCTTATATTCCATCGTGACACCTCCTTAATTTTTCCACTTCCATTATAGCAGTTTTACGCAGGTTTTCAAGAAATGTTTCATAAGAAATAGATTATTAAGCTAGTTTTCAGCTGTATCGTACTATTTCTGCTTTACAATCATCCTTATTTTAAATACGACGGGCTGTTTGAGTGATGGTTTCTAAGAATTGCTGGCGCTGTTCATCAGAAATTTTTTCAACATTTGTTAATTGTGTTAACTTAACCGGTGCGACAGCGCAGATTTTTAAAATTTGATTTTTCAGAACTTTACCGTAATCCTGAATAAAAGGCAGCACAAAGGACGGCGTATTATGGGTGGTGATAATCCAAGCAGATTTTCCTTGTAAGTGCCCTTCAAAACCGACTTTTTTATAAGAATAAGCGAAACCAGCTACAAATACTCGGTCAATAAATCCTTTGAGAATAGCCGGCATACCGCTCCACCAAATCGGGAAAATAAAGATTAGGTGATCTGCCCAAGTGACAAGATCACGGTATTTCTCCATTTCAGGAACCTTAGCCAAATCGCGGCGTTTTTGATTTTCATCAAATCATAAGATTGGATCAAACTGTTCAGCATATAAATCTAAGGTTTTGACAGAATGCGCTTCAGAAAGATTGGTTTGGATTTGCTTGAGAATAGCACCATTAAAACCTTGAGGGTTTGGATGAGTAAAAGCAATTAAGATTTTCATGACCGTTCTCCTTTTATATAGACATCAAGGATATGCTCAATGTTAGTCTGGATGGCTTTGTTGTCAAAGTCACGTCCAATGGGACTGTTCGCCAAAACAGCAAGACCTGAAATAAAACTCCAAAAGTGAAACAGTGTTTCAGCTTCGCTGTTGGTAAAGCCTTCCTCCTTACGAAGCTCTAAAACAATCCGTTTAAATGCAGCGAATCCTGGCAAATCAGAATCCAGCGAAATAGTATCCTGAGTGACTTTCATATACTTAAAAGGAAATTTAATAAAGAGGGCTTCAAAGAAATAGGGGTAATCCTTCGCAAAGATGATGAAGTTAAATCCCATTTGGGCCAGTTGATTTTGTGCAGAAGCCTTCCAATCGATCTTTTTTTGGATCTCTTGGTTGAGAAAAGCAGAAAGTCGTTTTAAAACGACTTTTAAATAGTTTTCTTTACTTTCAAAATGCCGGTAAGGAGTGCCGTGAGTAACACCGCAGGATTTAGCGACAGTCCTCAGTGATAGCTGGTCGATACCATGGTCTTCAATCTCTTTAATCCCCGTCTGGATCAGTCTTTCTTTTAACTCTGCCGTATTTCGTTTCATTTTTTCCCTCAAAAAGTATACAATGTCTACTTTTTCTTGTCAATATTTTCTGTTTAGAAAAATTTCAGTAAAAAATCACCTTGATTTGAAAGGTGATTCTTCTTTATTAAATAAGTAAGCTAATTTGAAAAACAACAAGTCTCTTATCGCTGGATAAACTCTGATTTGAGCACAATGGTTTTTTTCTCTTCAGATAAAATCTGCTTGAAACTTTCCTGACCCAGCTGATAGGATTTGTTATCTATGGTAGAGAGACCCAAGAGCCGTCCAGCCAGAATGTTTTCTTGCCCCATGATGAAGGGGAGCTGTTTTCCAGCTTCTTCATAAGCCTGCATAAAGCCTGCTGCCATGTCATCTCCACTTAAAAAAATACAGTCAATCTCTGGGTGTTGCCAAAGTTCGGAAGCTTTCTGATAAGCATTCTCTTCTATAGCAACACCTTCGAGAATCATCGGAGTATGCTCCAATCCATAGACCTCATCATAATCCGATAGGTAGAACTGCGCTTGTCTTTACGAGTGAAAATAAGGGCTAAATGTTGATAACCCAGTTCTTTCAACCAGCGAAAAGCTTCTCTACAAGCTGGTTTGCGATCCATATAGACACTACTGGTTTACCTTTTCTAAGCAGACAATATTTCCGTACTTAGCATAGGAAGTAATGGTTTCCAAATCTATGCTTCGTGAGGTGAAAATCAAATGATCAAAAGCCTGACCTCGCAATTGTTCCAGGTACTGAAGCTCTAGTTCTTTGTCATACTGAGACGGCAAAAGCAGCAAATTATAGTCACTTCTCTGCGCTTGATCCAACATACCGTTGATGAGCTTGGTAAAATAAGTGTGACGCACATGAGGAATGACTACACCCACTTTATAAGTATTGCCCAAACTCAGTTCTTTTGCGACTAGATTTGGAGTATAGTCCAGTTCTCTGACAATTTGCAGAATTTTCTCCCGTGCCTCGTCTGACACATATGGGGGATTGTTGAGCACGCGCGATACACTAGACACCGAATAGCCACTCAACTCCGCTATTTCTCGAATATTGGTCCTTGAGTTCTTTTCTGATTTTCAACACTTAACCGATGAGATACCTGTGAATTCCGTAACCAACTCCGTCCTCATCGTTACTCTTGGTAATTTTAAAAGCATGTGCCTTAACATCCTTAAAGGCATTGGCCATGACAATCGGAAAACCAACCATTTCTAGCATCGGAATGTCATTGTGACCGTCACCAAAGGCAGCCGTTTCTTCTTTTTTTAGATTTTCTTTCCGACTAATGTAATCAATCCCTGATGATTTTCGAGCTTCTTTTCTAATGATTTCTAAATAAAACCGACCAGAACGCAGAATTGTAACACTAGTTAGTTCTAGACTATTCAGATAAGTCTGCAAATCTTGCATTTCTTCCTCTTCAAAACTAATCATCATGATTTTAAACAGATTGTCACAAGCTGAACTTCATCATGAACCTGAGTCGGTGCCTGATGAGTCAAGTCGTATTCGTAACAAATTCTTTCATCTACTGTATCACAATACCAATGATTCAAGTCATAATAACTGAGACTTGACCTGCTGAAAATGCTACCGCACCGCCTGTAAAATCGTTGCCGCGGTCTGCTTGAAAATAATCTTGATGTGCAGCGGACGAATTTGATGATTGACAACCTCATAAATCAAACCACCATTAAAGCCCACTTGCGGACCTTGCAAACCCAACAATTCAATAGCCTCACGCATCTCCATTGGCGCACGCGCAGAGACCAGCGTAATCGGAATATCTGCTCTGCGAATGCGTCTGGCATTCCTTTCGGAAACTTGCCCCTTTGAATTTAAAAGCGCCCCATCCATATTAGTAAAAATACGTTTAATCGTTCTTGTTTGCATGATTTTTCTCTCCTTTTCTTTATGGATTTGCGCTCCACTCCGAGTTCAAATCTTATTTCTTCGCTAGCTTGACTTCATTGTACAATCTGGAACGCGTTCCATGTCAAGAGGAAAATGAAAAAAAGGGAATTAAATTTTTTAGAGGTAGCAAAATGAAAATGACCTTTAAAAAGGGAAAAGTTCTGACTTAGTTTAATCACTATAATCTTTTAAGTAGGCTCTTAATTCTCGAA
>NZ_KV826438.1:152227-180589 GCF_001835915.1 Streptococcus sp. HMSC034E12 | reverse complement strand
ATCCGGCATAGCTCAGTTGGTAGTAGCGCATGACTGTTAATCATGATGTCGTAGGTTCGAGTCCTACTGCCGGAGTTGATACATGATTAGAAACCTTGATATAATCGGGTTTCTTTTTTGCTATTTTTAAAATAGAATGCAGAATCTCGGGTTAAAATTATTATTTATAACACTAATTCAGGCTCTTGGTTGATGAAAAGCAGAGGACGAAGTTCATTCTCTTTTTTTATGTTCAAAACAATGAGAATGTATTTTTTTAAAATTTTCATTTTTAGAGAATGAGTTACACTGTTTCATTTATCGAGAGGATTGTATTATCTCAATCAAATTAAGATTGTTTGGTTTTTAGACTGCTCATGGATGATTATATTTTGTAATAGATTTCCAGGTGAGATGCCTGACGAGTTCACCTATAAATAATACACTCTGGGGAGATTACGCATAGCAATCAATCAAAATTTGAAAATTTTTAGTTCGTACTCCTACCTACGCTATGCTGTTGCTTTTATCATCAGCTACTACATCAAGATTTTGGGGTTAATATAATGCAAGTGGCTGAGCAAAAACCCAATTCATGGTCAAAGTGTAATAATCGCTTATAGCGAAAAAAGCTTAAAATCAAGTTAATTAAAAGGTTGATTTTAAGCTTTTTGACTATTTTTATGAATTTTTACCTAGACTCTCAATTTTTATTCAAAAAAAGCTTTGTACAGTGCTTTTATAGCTGCTTTTTCTTGTTTGGAATTGATAACAATCATGATAGAAACTTCACTAGATCCTTGGGAAATCATTTGGATATTAATGTGATTATCTGACAGTGCTTTAGTTGCGGTAGCAGTCAAACCGATGTGACTTTTCATTTTTTCACCGACAATCATAATGATTGAGAGATCATGTTCGATTTCTGCGTGGTCAACTTCTAATTTTTGTCTTAATTGACGAAGAATTTCTTCCTCTTTAATGGGGGTTAACTCACGATCCCGAAGAATAATAGATAAGTCATCGATACCGGTAGGCATGTGCTCCCAGCGGATATTTAGATCTTCCAATATTTGCAGAACTTTTCTACCAAAACCGATTTCACGGTTCATGAGGTATTTAGACATGTTAATACTGGTGAAATGGGCATCCGCAGCAATACCTACTACAGTGAAGTCCCTGTTGCTGTGCTTTAAAACAATTTTTGTACCAGGATGAGTAGGGTTATTTGTATTTTTAATAACGAGTGGAATTTTCCCACGGTAAGCTGGAATGAGTGCTTCGTCATGTAATACAGTAAAACCTGCATAAGCTAATTCGCGCATTTCGCGATAAGTTAATTCTGGAATGGAGTGTGGCATGTGGATAATGCCAGGGTGTGCTGCAAAAATACCATCAACATCTGTAAAATTTTCATAAAGATCAGCTTTTACACCGGCAGCAATAATGGAGCCAGTAATATCAGACCCACCACGTGAAAAGGTGCAAATCTGGTCATCTTTTGTTACTCCAAAGAACCCTGGTATAATCAATACTTCGTCAGCTTCATTTAATTCTTCGATTTTATCATAACTGGAAGGGAGAAGTCGAGCATTTCCTGGTTCGCTGGATACAATGAGTCCTGCTTCTCTAGGGTGAACATAACGAGCATCTACGCCATTTTGTCTAAAATAAGCCGCAATGAGTTTCGCATTGTTATTTTCACCGGCAGCAAGAAAAGTATCGTACAAGAACTTATTATTTTCGATAGGAAGGCTTGCGAGCTTTTGGAAACTTTTTGAAATTCTCTCTAGAATATTTGGTTTGAGTTGCAGTTCTAACGCCATATCTCGATAACGCTGAATAATCCATTGTTGGTGCTTTGTTACGTCATTACCAGCAACATAGTCTCTATAATATTTAATGAGGGCATCTGTTACCTTTGTATCCTGAGTGCATCGCTTCCCAGGCGCAGAGACAATCACGAATCGACGTTCAGGATCAGCTTTTATAATCTGTAATACTTTTTCTAATTGACCAGCAGAGGCAAGTGAACTTCCTCCAAATTTAACAACTTTCATAAATTCTCCTATAGGCTGATTGTTTAAATTATAGCAAAATTCTGAAATCTTTTCAAATTTACTTGTGCTTACTTGCTAAAGCAAATATTTTATGTTAGAATGTAACCATATTATTTGATATTCAAATAATTTAATTGACAAAGAAAATAATTGTCGGAGGCAATTAAATGCAATTTGAAAATATTTTATATAACGTTAATGACGGTGTTGCAACATTGACTTTGAATCGCCCAGAGGTTTCCAATGGGTTTAATGTTCCCATGTGTGAAGAAATTTTAAGAGCGATAAAAATGGCTTCTGAAGATGAAGAAATCCAAATTTTGCTCATCAATGCAAATGGGAAAGTATTTTCTGTTGGCGGTGATTTGGCAGAAATGCAACGAGCGGTGGAGGCAGATGATATTCAGTCTTTGGTCAAAATTGCTGAATTAGTCAATGAAATTTCTTACTCAATGAAACAACTATCTAAGCCGGTCATTATGAGTGTAGATGGACCAGTTGCTGGTGCGGCAGCTAACATGGTGGTAGCTGCAGATTTCTGTATTGCAACGGAGCGTTCTCGTTTTATTCAAGCTTTTGTGGGGGTAGGTCTTGCTCCTGATGCGGGTGGTCTATATTTACTTGCTAGAGCGATTGGTGTGACGAGAGCAACTCAATTAGCAATGACAGGTGAACCGTTAAACGCAGAAAAAGCTTTAAATTATGGTCTTTTGTATAAAGTTTGTGAAGTTGAAAAGTTAGAAACTACAACGAATCAAGTGATTAAGAAGTTGAAACGTCATTCACTTAATTCTTATCGTGCTATTAAAGAATTGGTATGGAAGAGTTTGTTTACTGGTTGGGATGAGTATGCAAAACTCGAACTACAGTTGCAAAAGACATTGGCTTTCACAGAAGATTTCAAAGAAGGGGTGCGAGCTTATGCTGAGAAGCGTCGACCAAAATTTTCTGGGAAGTAAAAAAGTAGTTGCAATTTAATTTGATATTTGATATACTTTTCTAGTCAAATGTTTTGATGTTGAAAGTTTTTTTGTTAGAGGAGGATAGATTTTTGGATTACCAATTGGTCAATGATTATTTAACATCTATTTTCAATAATGTATTGGTTATTGAAGAATCTAGTTTGAGAGGCAGTCGCTTCAAAGATATCTCTATCAAAGAAATGCACACGATTGATGTTGTTGGGAAAAATCCCAATGCGACTCCTAGTAGCGTAGCAAAGGAATTGATGGTGACATTAGGTACCGTAACAACTAGTTTAAATAACCTTGAAAGAAAAGGCTATATTGAACGGACACGTTCAGAAGTTGATCGTCGTGTCGTTCATCTGAATTTGACAAAAAATGGTCGCCTGATTTATCGCTTGCACAGAAGATTTCACAAGAGAATGGTTGAAAGAATCATTGAAGGAATGGATGCTGAAGAGATGAAGGTCATGGGAAAAGGTCTGACTAATCTGTATCATTTTTTAGAGGATTTGAAATAATGAACTATGCTAAAATTAGTCAAGTTGCTCATTATGCTCCAAGTCAGGTAGTTACAAATGATGATTTGGCAAAAATAATGGATACGAGCGATGAATGGATTTCAAGTCGAACAGGAATAGAGCGTCGTCATTTATCACAAATAGAATCAACGAGTGTTTTGGCTACCAAGGTGGCAGAACAATTGTTGAAAAAGGCGAATATCCATGCAGATGAGCTAGACTTTATCATTGTGGCAACTATTACCCCAGACTCTATGATGCCTTCAACGGCTGCACGAGTTCAGGCAAATATTGGTGCAAATCATGCTTTTGCCTTTGATTTAACAGCGGCTTGTAGTGGATTTATCTTTGCTTTATCAACAGCTGAAAAGTTGATTTCTTCAGGTCGTTACCAGAAGGGTTTTGTTATAGGAAGTGAAACCTTATCAAAAGTCCTTGACTGGTCTGATCGTTCAACTGCGGTTCTTTTCGGTGATGGTGCTGGTGGTGTTTTGCTAGAGAGCTCAGAGCAGCAGCATTTTTTAGCTGAAAGTCAATATACAGACGGTTCGCGTGGGGAAAGTTTGACTTGTGGTAAGTTTGGTTTATCTTCACCTTATTCTGAAAAGGAAGAAGCGGCACCATATTTGACGATGGATGGTCGTAAAATTTTTGATTTTGCTATTCGAGATGTGGCAAAATCTATAAAAAATACAATTGAATCCAGTGATATTCAAGTAGAGGATATTGACTATTTATTATTACATCAAGCCAATATTCGTATTTTAGATAAAATGGCGAAAAAGATTGGTGTAGCAAGGGAAAAACTTCCTGAAAATATGATGGAATATGGGAATACGAGTGCAGCGAGCATTCCAATTCTTTTATCTGAGTGTGTTGAAAAAGGACTCATTCACCTTGATGGCAGTCAAACAGTTTTGTTGTCAGGATTCGGTGGAGGTTTGACATGGGGCACACTTATTGTTACAATTTAGTTATTATGTGGTAAACACATGAATATAAATATTTATTTTTAAAGGAGTCTATCATGGCAGTATTTGAAAAAGTACAAGAAATTATTGTGGAAGAACTTGGTAAAGAACCTTCAGAAGTTACTCTTGAGTCAACTTTTGATGATCTTGACGCAGATTCATTGGATTTGTTCCAAGTTATCTCAGAAATTGAAGATGCATTCGATATTCAAATCGAAACCGAAGAAGGATTGAACACAGTTGGTGACTTAGTTGCCTACGTTGAAGAAAAAACAAAATAAAAAGATGAAACGGGGCTGAGATAAGATTCTCGCCCTCTTTTGAAAAAGGTATTGAGGTAGGCAGTAAAGTTGACTGTATAACCGATTTTCTTTTGAGAAAAGAGCAAGAGACAGTTGATTTTGCTGGGGTGGAACAATAAAATCTATGGTTGGATGGCATGTTTCACTCCCTCTTGTTTAGGTAATAGTTTGATTTTCAAAGTATACAAGTGCTTGAACTGAAAGGATTGAGCCATTACTTAAGCAATATAAAGGAAGGTATTATGCAAACACGTGTTACAGAATTGTTAAATATTAAATATCCTATTTTCCAGGGTGGGATGGCCTGGGTTGCTGATGGTGACTTGGCTGGTGCAGTTTCTAAAGCGGGAGGTCTTGGCATTATCGGTGGTGGTAATGCACCAAAAGAAGTTGTCAAAGCTAATATTGATAAAATTAAGTCATTGACAGACAAACCTTTTGGCGTGAATATCATGCTGTTGTCACCGTTTGTGGAAGATATTGTTGACTTAGTGATTGAAGAAGGTGTCAAGGTTGTGACAACTGGTGCAGGAAATCCAAGTAAATATATGACTCGTTTCCACGACGCAGGTATTACAGTCATTCCAGTAGTTCCAAGTGTAGCATTGGCTAAGCGAATGGAAAAAATTGGTGCAGATGCAGTCATTGCTGAAGGAATGGAAGCAGGTGGGCATATTGGAAAATTAACCACCATGACTTTGGTTCGTCAGGTAGTTGAAGCAGTTGATATTCCTGTAATTGCAGCAGGAGGGATTGCCGATGGTCGCGGTGCAGCTGCAGGCTTTATGCTTGGTTCAGAGGCTGTTCAAGTGGGAACACGTTTCGTCGTTGCAAAAGAGTCAAATGCGCACCAAAATTATAAAAATATGATTTTGAAAGCTCGGGATATTGATACAACCATTTCTGCTCAACATTTTGGTCATGCAGTACGAGCTTTGAAAAATAAACTAACTAGAGAATTTGATCAAGCAGAAAAGGATGCTTTTAAGCAAGAAAATCCTGATTTAACTGTTTTTGAGAATTTAGGAGCTGGCGCTCTTGCAAATGCAGTTGTTCGCGGTGATGTTGAACATGGTTCTGTCATGTCAGGACAAATTGCGGGGCTTGTCAGCAAAGAAGAAACAGTTGAAGAAATTTTAAAAGATATTTACTACGGTGCAGCAGAGGTAATCCAAAAAGAAGCTAGCCGTTGGGCAGGAGTAACTAGAAATGACTAAAACAGCCTTTCTATTTGCAGGTCAGGGTGCTCAGTATCTGGGAATGGCTCGTGACCTTTACGATCAGTTTGATGTAGTGAGGGCAAACTATGATGAAGCAAGTCAAGTATTGGGCTATGATCTACGATATCTGATAGATAATGAGGAAGAAAAGCTCAACCAGACACGCCATACTCAGCCAGCAATTTTAACCACTTCGGTTTCTATTTACCGATTATTGCAAGAAAAAGGAATGCAAGCTGATATGGTAGCAGGCCTTTCTCTTGGGGAATACTCTGCCATGGTAGCAGCAGGTGCTTTGGATTTTAAAACAGCGGTTGCTTTGGTTGCGAAACGTGGTGCTTTTATGGAAGAAGCAGCTCCTGCTGGCTCTGGTAAAATGGTTGCTGTACTAAACGCAGATGTGGCAACTATTGAAGCAGCTTGTCAAGCAGCTTGTCAGCTGGGAATTGTATCACCAGCAAATTACAATACGCCTAGTCAGATTGTTATTGGTGGTGAAGTTGAAGCGGTTGACAAAGCAGTAGAATTGTTAAAAGAAGCTGGTGTTAAGCGTCTCATCCCTTTGAATGTCTCTGGTCCATTTCATACAGCTTTGCTAAAACCTGCAAGTGATAAATTGTCAAAAGTTTTAGCAACAGTCGAATTTACTGATTTTAAACTCCCTTTGGTAGGAAATACAGAAGCAGCTGTCATGGAAAAAGAACGGATAAAAGAGCTATTAACTCGTCAGGTAATGGAACCGGTTCGTTTTTATGATAGTATCGCAACAATGAAAAAATCAGGTGTAACTGATTTTATTGAAATTGGTCCAGGTAAGGTTCTGTCTGGTTTTATTAAAAAAATTGATAAATCAGCAAAGGTTGCTCACGTTGAAGATGTTAGAAGTTTATCTACTCTTCTAGAAAATAAGGAATAGGTATGGAACTGAAAGGTAAAAATATTTTTATAACTGGTTCAACACGTGGAATTGGTTTTGCAATGGCACATAAGTTTGCGAGTCTAGGTGCCAACATTGTTTTAAACGGTCGCCGTGAGATTGATGAGGTACTCGTCTCTGAATTTTCAGATTATGGGGCACAAGTGATTCCGATTTCTGGTGATGTGTCAGATAGCACGGATGCCAAGCGGATGGTAGAAGAGGCTATCGAAAAACTTGGAAGCGTGGATATTCTGGTCAATAATGCAGGGATTACAAAAGATAAACTCATGCTAAAACTGACAGAGGAAGATTTTGAACAGGTCTTGAAAGTGAATCTTGTTGGTGCTTTTAATATGACTCAAGCGGTTTTGAAGCCAATGTCGAAAGCTCGTCAAGGTGCTGTTATCAATGTATCAAGTGTGGTTGGTTTGATTGGTAATGTCGGTCAAGCAAATTATGCAGCTTCTAAGGCTGGACTGATTGGATTTACTAAGTCTGTAGCGCGTGAAGTAGCAGCCCGCAATGTACGAGTGAATGCTATTGCGCCAGGTATGATTGAGTCAGATATGACTGATGTTTTGTCTGATAAAGTGAAAGAAGCTACGTTAGCACAAATTCCAATGAAACGTTTTGGAAATACCAGCGAAGTGGCAGAAGTGGCAGCCTTTCTAGCTCGTCAAGAGTATTTAACTGGGCAAGTCATTGCCATTGATGGCGGGTTAACCATGAGGTAGAAGATGACTAAAACGTACGAGTTTTAAGCATGTGATATATTTTCTTAATAAAGGAGTTTGAAATGAAACTAAATCGAGTTGTTGTAACAGGATATGGAGTAACTTCACCTATTGGAAACACACCCGAAGAGTTTTGGGATAGTCTAAAAGAAGGGAAGATTGGTATTGGTCCAATTACGAATTTTGATCCTAGTGTGATTGGTGTACATAATGCAGCAGAAATTAAAGATTTCCCGCTAGAAAAACATTTTGTTAAAAAAGACAAAAATCGTATGGATATGTATTCTATTTATGCCATTCATGCAGCTTTAGAAGCGTTAGAAAATGCTCATCTAGATGCCGAGACAGTTGACCATGATCGGTTTGGTGTCATTGTATCTAGTGGGATTGGTGGCTTAAAAGAATTGCAAGATCAAATTATCCGAATGCATGAAAGAGGAGCCAATCGTATCCAACCGCTCTTCATTCCTAAAGCACTTTCAAATATGGGAGCCGGAAATATCGCTATTCGTGTGGGAGCTAATGGGGTATGTAAATCTATTACAACTGCTTGTGCGTCTTCTAATGATGCTATTGGAGAAGCATTCCGTGAAATCAAATTTGGTTTTCAAGATGTTGTTTTAGCAGGTGGTTCTGAATGCTCTATCAACGAAATTGGCATCGGAGGTTTTGCAGCTCTTACAGCTCTTTCTACAAATGAAGATCCAAAACGTTCGTCTATTCCATTTGATAAAGATCGGAATGGATTTGTAATGGGAGAAGGGGCAGGTGTTTTGGTAATTGAAAGTCTAGAACATGCTGAAAAACGTGGGGCAACGATTTTAGCAGAAATTGTGGGGTATGGAAATACTTGTGACGCTTATCACATGACAACACCATCACCAGCTGGTACAGGGGCTGCTAAAGCTATAAAACTAGCCATTGAAGAAGCAGGATTACAACCTTCAGATATTGCCTATGTGAATGCTCATGGAACTTCTACACAAGCCAATGAAAAAGGTGAAAGTCAAGCGATTGTTAATGTTCTTGGGAAAGAAGTACCGGTTTCTTCTACGAAATCTTTCACAGGTCACCTTCTTGGTGCAGCTGGTGCAGTAGAAGCTATTGCAACGATTGAGGCAATGCGTCATAACTTTGTACCGATGACTGCAGGAACGCAAGAACTTTCAGATGATATCGAGGCGAATGTCATCTATGGTCAAGGGCAAGAACATGATATTCCATATGCGATTTCAAATACCTTTGGCTTTGGTGGGCACAATGCTGTACTTGCATTCAAGCGCTGGGAGGCTTAAATGAATATCAATGAAATCAAAGATTTGATGGCTCAATTTGACCAATCAAGTCTGCGTGAATTTTCTTATAAAAATCAAAGTGATGAATTAACCTTCAGTAAAAATGAAAGAACAGTTGAATCAATTGCTCCTTCTGCAGAGGATTCAATAGTGAACACCAATCTTGTTTCACAAGTCGAAGTTACCCAGCCAACTGTTCCTCCAATTGTGGAGGAAACGGTTAGTCCAGAAGTGCTAACAGCTGAAGGCGATGTAGTAGAAAGTCCATTGGTTGGAGTTGCTTATCTTGCTTCAGGTCCTGATAAACCTTCTTTTGTTTCCGTTGGCGACCAAGTGAAGAAAGGGCAAACCTTGATGATTATTGAGGCCATGAAAGTGATGAATGAAGTTCCGTCACCTAAGGACGGTATTGTGACGGAAATCCTTGTCCAAAATGAAGAAATGGTCGAATTTGGGAAAGGTTTGGTGCGGATTAAATGATTGATATCAATGCGATAAAAGAAGCTCTTCCACATCGTTACCCTATGCTGTTGGTTGATCGTGTGTTGGAAGTGAAAGAAGATGAGATTGTAGCACTTAAAAATGTTACAATCAATGAGCCTTTTTTCAACGGACATTTCCCTGAATATCCTGTCATGCCGGGAGTTCTCATTATGGAGGCTTTGGCTCAAACAGCCGGTGTTTTGGAATTATCCAAAGAAGAAAATAAAGGGAAATTGGTCTTTTATGCTGGAATGGACAAGGTGAAATTTAAAAAACAAGTTGTTCCTGGTGATCAGCTCATCATGACAGCGAAGTTTGTGAAGCGTCGTGGCACCATTGCGGTTGTGGAAGCGAAAGCAGAAGTTGATAGGAAGTTGGCAGCGAGTGGTACTTTGACTTTTGCCCTCGGACAGTAAGAAAAGGAGATTTCACCATGTTTCGTAAGATTTTAATTGCCAACCGTGGGGAAATTGCGGTCAGAATTATTCGTGCAGCTAGAGAGTTAGGGATTGCGACAGTAGCAGTCTATTCTACTGCTGACAAAGAAGCTCTCCATACTTTACTGGCGGATGAAGCGGTTTGTATAGGTCCGGCAAAGTCGACAGAATCCTACCTCAATATGAATGCAGTATTGTCAGCAGCTGTTTTAACAGGCTCTGAAGCAATTCATCCGGGTTTTGGCTTTTTGAGTGAAAATTCTAAGTTTGCGACCATGTGCGAGGAAGTTGGCATTAAATTTATTGGTCCTTCGGGAGCGGTAATGGATTTAATGGGTGATAAAATCAATGCGCGTGCTCAGATGATTAAGGCTAATGTGCCTGTAATTCCAGGTTCTAGCGGCGAAGTTCATACTTCAGACGAAGCACTTGCGGTTGCAGAAAAAATCGGTTATCCAGTCATGCTGAAAGCTTCTGCTGGCGGTGGTGGCAAAGGCATTCGGAAAGTCGAAAAGGTGGAAGATTTAGTGGCCGCCTTTGAATCGGCTTCCAGAGAAGCCAAAGCGGCTTTCGGAAATGGCGCCATGTATATGGAGCGGGTTATTTATCCGGCTCGGCATATTGAAGTCCAAATTTTGGCTGACCAACATGGTCATGTTGTCCACTTAGGCGAGCGCGATTGTTCACTTCAAAGAAATAATCAAAAAGTGCTGGAAGAAAGTCCGTCGGTTGCGATTGGCAAAACGCTTCGTCAGAAGATTGGGGAAGCAGCTGTTCGAGCTGCAAAATCTGTCGGATATGAAAACGCTGGAACGATTGAATTCTTATTTGACGAAGACAAAAGAGAATTTTATTTCATGGAAATGAATACACGTGTCCAAGTGGAGCATCCGATAACGGAATTTGTAACGGGAGTGGATATTGTCAAGGAGCAAATAAAAATTGCTGCGGGGCAAGAGCTGCCTTTTAACCAAGAAGATATTCATATAACAGGTCACGCGATTGAATGCCGAATCAATGCAGAAAATCCTGCATTTAACTTTGCACCAAGTCCGGGAAAGATTTCCAATCTCTATCTACCTAGTGGGGGAGTGGGGTTGCGTGTGGATTCTGCAGTTTATCCTGGCTACACGATTCCGCCGTATTATGACAGCATGATTGCCAAGATTATTGTTCATGGTGAAAATCGTTTTGATGCACTTATGAAAATGCAGCGTGCGCTCTATGAATTAGAAATCGACGGCGTTGTGACAAATAGCGGTTTTCAGTTAGATTTGATTTCAGACCCACATGTCATTGCTGGCGATTATGATACAGCTTTTCTTATGGAGAAATTTTTACCAGCTTATCAAAAGAAAAAGTAGAGGAGTAAAGGATATAAGTCATGGCTTTGTTTTCCAAAAAGGATAAGTATATTCGGATCAATCCAAACCGTTCCAGTCGTGAGAAACCTCAAGTGAAACCAGAGTTTCCGGATGAACTGTTTTCAAAGTGTCCAGGATGTAAGCATATCATTTACCAAAAAGATTTGGGAAGTGAACGGATTTGCCCGCAATGTGGCTATACGTTTCGTATTTCAGCTTTTGAACGCCTCAATTTAACGGTAGATGCCAATAGTTTTGAGGAATTATTTACAGGAATTGAAACATCAGATCCCTTGAAGTTTCCTAAATATCGTGAAAAATTAAGGACTGTCCGTGAAAAAACAGGTTTGGATGAAGCGGTATTGACAGGAATTGCGACAATCGGTGGTCAAAAAACTGCACTGGGGATCATGGATTCCAACTTTATCATGGCTTCTATGGGAACAGTCGTTGGAGAAAAAATTACTCGTCTTTTTGAATATGCTACAGAACATCAGTTGCCAGTCACTTTGTTTACAGCTTCTGGTGGCGCTCGCATGCAAGAAGGCATTATGAGTTTGATGCAAATGGCTAAAGTATCCGCAGCAGTGAAACGCCATTCTAATGCTGGTTTGTTTTATTTGACGATCTTAACAGACCCGACCACGGGTGGGGTGACGGCTTCTTTTGCCATGGAAGGAGACATCATTCTGGCTGAGACACAAGCGCTTGTTGGCTTTGCAGGTCGCCGAGTAATTGAAACAACCGTTCGTGAAAAATTGCCAGATGACTTCCAAAAGGCAGAATTTTTGTTTGAACATGGTTTTGTTGATGCTATTGTCAAACGTTTGGAATTGCGCTCCACCATTGCAATGCTCTTGGCTTTCCATGGAGGTGAACAATGACAAAGATTACCCGAATTATTAAAGAAGCACGAGATCAGGCACGATTGACAGCTTTGGATTTTGCACAAGGAATTTGCGAGAATTTTATTGAATTACATGGCGATCGTTCTTTTCAAGATGACGGAGCGGTTATAGGTGGAATCGGAACTTTAGATGGTCAGCCCATCACCGTTGTTGGGATTCAAAAAGGGCGCAATCTACAGGATAATTTGCAACGGAATTTTGGACAACCTCATCCAGAAGGTTATCGAAAGGCACTTCGCTTGATGAAGCAGGCAGAGAAATTTGGTCGTCCTGTCGTTACGTTTATCAATACAGCCGGTGCTTATCCGGGAGTTGGGGCTGAAGAGCGCGGTCAAGGAGAAGCTATTGCGCGTAATTTGCTCGAGATGAGCGATTTAAAGATGCCGATTATCGCTATTATTATCGGTGAAGGCGGATCTGGAGGAGCACTAGCTTTAGCTGTTGCAGACAAGGTCTGGATGCTAGAAAATTCAATTTACGCGGTGCTTAGTCCCGAAGGTTTTGCTTCTATCTTGTGGAAAGACGGCAGTCGTGCTATGGAAGCTGCAGAACTCATGAAAATCACTTCTCATGAGCTTCTTGATATGGGAGTAGTGGACAAGGTGATTCCAGAAGCAGGGCTTAGCAATCAGGATTTATTGTATGCTGTGAAACAAGAAATAGTCGCTGAATTAGCAAATTTGTCTCAACTACCACTTGAACAACTTTTAGAAGCACGTTACCAACGATTTCGAAAATACTAATAAAAATCAGAAGTGGATTGGCTTGTACCGTTTACTTCTGTTTTTTTATTTTTAAAATACGCTTTTCTATAATATTTTCTGCTATAATAGAGAATGGACAAAAGGAGAAGAGATGTTTATTATTGATTTTATCTTGCATATTGACGCACACATTTATAAGATTGCTCATGCTGTAGGTGGCTGGACGTATTTGATTTTGTTTCTGGTGATTGTTATTGAGACAGCTGCGGTAGTATTTCCATTCTTGCCGGGAGACAGCTTACTTTTTGCTGCAGGCGCTCTATCAGCTAATCCAGCAATGAATTTTAATGTTCTACTTTTTATGCTTCTATTTTTTGTGGGAGCTTTTGTTGGCGATACCTGTAATTTCTTCATTGGCAGAACCTTGGGTTATCGTTTTGTACATTATAAATTTTTCAGTAAATTGATAAAAGAAGAAAATATCAAAGAAGCAGAAGTGTATTTTGGAAAACATGGATCTACTTCCATTATTTTAGGACGTTATATTCCTATTATTCGCACCTTTGTGCCTTTTGTAGCAGGTATTAGCCAATTCCCTGTTCAGTCTTTTCTGAAACGAGCTTTTATTGCTGCTTTGTCTTGGTCTTTGATTGCGACAGGGGCAGGCTATCTTTTTGGGAATATTCCCTTTGTGAAAATTCATTTTTCAGCGATTATTTTGGGAATTGTCATTGTCACCTTACTCCCAACTGTGATAAGTGTGGTTCGAAGTGCAATGATTAAAAAGCGAAACAATCAAATGAAGAGATAAGAAAACTCTGAGATGATTTGAAAATCTCAGAGTTTTTATGTTATTTTGGAGCAATCACTTTCACACCGCCCATGTATGGACGAAGTACTTCTGGAATAGTGATGGAGCCGTCTTCATTTTGATAATTTTCAAGAATAGCTGCAACGGTACGACCAACTGCAAGACCAGATCCATTCAAAGTATGTAGGAGTTTGACCTTGCCGTCTGCTTCGTCACGGTAACGGATTTGAGCGCGACGAGCTTGGAAATCTTCGGTATTGGAACAGCTAGAAATTTCACGATAGGTGTTTTGAGCTGGAATCCAGACTTCCAAGTCGTAGGTCTTCGCCGCAGAGAAGCCCATATCCCCTGTAGAAAGTGCAACGACACGGTAAGGAAGATTCAATTTTTGCAGGATATTTTCAGCATTAGCGGTCATTTTTTCTAATTCTTCATAAGAATGTTCTGGTTTGGCAAATTTGACCATTTCTACTTTGTGGAATTGATGTAAACGAATTAAACCACGGGTGTCACGACCGGCAGAACCAGCTTCAGAACGGAAAGACGGACTCATGGCTGTGAAGTAGATTGGCAAGTCTTTCCCGTCTAAAATTTCCCCTCGGTAGTAATTTGTCAAAGGAACTTCAGCAGTTGGAATGAGAACATAATTAGTGTCGCTCACTTCAAAAGTATCTTCTTTGAATTTTGGATATTGACCAGTACCAAACATAGAATCGTGATTAACCATGTAAGGAGGAATGACTTCTGTGTAGCCCTCTCTTTGATGCTCGTCTAACATGAAATTATAAATAGCGCGTTCTAGACGAGCTCCTAATCCTTTGTAAAAGAGGAAGCGAGCGCCGGTTACTTTTGCCCCGCGTTCCCAGTCGAGAATATCAAGATTTTCACCAAGATCCCAGTGAGCTTTTACATCAAAGTCAAACACACGTGGCGTCCCCCAACGGCGAACTTCTACATTATCGTCTTCGTCAGCACCTACCGGCACACTATCGTGAGGAATATTTGGCAAAGTCGTTGTAAACTCGGTTAATATAGCGTCAATTTCTGCTAACTCTGCGTCTAATGATTTAATTTCAGCAGATAATTTTTGCATGGCAGCAATTTTATCATCAGCATTGTCTTTATTACGTTTCGCTTGGGCAATTTCTGCTGAAACCGTGTTACGCTCTGCTTTTAAATTTTCAACCTTGACCAAGAGTTCACGGCGTTTGCTATCAAACTCTTTCATTTTATCAAGTGTTGCAGCGTCAACGCCACGAGTAGCTAGTTTTTTTGCGATGATATCAAAATCTGTGCGAATGCGTTTAATATCTAACATCAGAACCTCCTTAAATAAAAATGCATCTATGGAAAGTGTTGGAGTGGCAGAGCCACGGTTCCATCCAACTTCACATAAGTGCACTTGATTGTTTATGAAATTAGTATCACGGTAGAATTTCAAGCTAGCTCCCTATCTGCTCACAGCTGCCGCAGACTTTCTGAAAGAGATACTAGATTTACTTATCCGTTTCCTATAATTATACAAGAATTCTTATTTTTTTGCAAATAGATTTTTAAAAAATTGACCAATTGTTTGAATCAGTGTCGGTAGTTTAACGACTTTTTCATTACCGATATGATTTCGAGCGTGTTTCAAAATAGTTCCAGCATCTTTTGAAGCGAAAAGGAATTTTCCTTTATTGGTAAAGACTTCAAAATGACGACTAATTCGTTTGCCAGACACATTGGCACCGATTTGATGGATAGTATCCCAAGGGATTTGAATATAGTCTTCGACATTGGCATCTGCATAAAATTCGAGCGCTTTATCTCCAACTAAGAATTTACCAACTTTCCCTCCAATTCCCAGATAAGAAGTTCCTGTTGTTTGAAAATCAATTTTTGTATTTTGTGACTGTGCCATGTTCAATCCTCGTTTATCTATTATCTTTTCTATTATAGCACATTTATTGTCAATAAAAAAGAAGGCCGAAACCTTCTTTTTCCATGTTTACATCAAACCAATAACTTTGGCAATGATACCAACGATGAAGAGTCCGATGATGATAGTGATTGGTGAAACTTTCTTCTTAAGCAACCACATACAAAGGAAAGTAAGGAGAAGTCCCATCAAACCAGGAATCAATGAATTCAATTGTCCTTGAAGTGTGTTTGCTTTTTCAGGAGTTAAGCTAAGTCCATTTGCAACATCACCTAAGATTTTTTGCAGTTGAGAACCAGTTACAGCTCCCTTAGGGAAGTTGATATAAGCACCTTCAGATAGTTTTGTTGAAGGAAGTTGAAGGGCAAAGCTTACGTTTACCCAGCGTTCAACGAGTACAGCAAGGATAAACATACCAAGGATTGAAGCTCCTTTAGTGATGTCTTGAAGGATGCCACCTGACATGTCTTTAGTAATTTCAGAACCAGCTTTGTAACCAAGTTCTTGAGTGTACCACAAGAAGGCCATACGGATAAGATTCCAAAGAACGAAGAAGAGGATTGGACCCATGATGTTTCCTGTTGAGGCAAGAGAAGCACCAAGAGCACCGAGGATAGGACGAACAGTAAACCAGAAGACTGGGTCACCGATACCAGCAAGAGGTCCCATCATACCGATTTTAACCCCTTGGATAGCAGTGTTGTCAATTTCAGCACCGTTAGCCTTTTCTTCTTCAAGGGCAAGTGTCACACCAATGATAGGAGCAGCTACGTATGGGTGAGTGTTGAAGAATTCCAAGTGACGTTCAAGAGCAGCAGCTTGGTCTTCTTTTTTAGTATAAAGTTTTTTGATAGCTGGAATTAATGCATAAGCCCAACCTAAGTTTTGCATCCGTTCATAGTTCCAAGAACCTTGCAAGAAAGTTGAACGCCACCAAATTTTTTGACGATCTGATTTTGATAATTGAATTTTTTCTGTCATGATATTAGTAGCTCCTTTCTTAGTAGTCTTCTAAAATATCACCAATTGGGTCGCTTGATGTAGCAGAACCGCCACCACCATTTCCGCCTTTTTTAGAAAGGTTCAGATAGATAAGAGCAATTGCAACACCGATTGTACCAAGAGCGATAAGGGTTAATTGACTAACAGCTGCAAGTGCAAAACCGATAGCAAAGAATGGCCATACTTCGCGAGTTGCCATCATGTTGATAACCATAGCGTAACCAACGGCAACGACCATACCACCACCGATAGCCATACCATCTGACAACCATGCAGGCATCATTGCGAGTAAGTTTTGTACAGCTTCAGCTGGAATAGCAAGTAGAAGTGCAGCAGGAAGAGCGATACGCAAACCTTGAAGGACAAGAGCAAATAAGTGAGCGCGTTCTACGCCTGCGATGTCACCTTTTTTAGCAGCAGCATCAGCACCGTGAACAAGGGCAACTGAGATAGTACGTACGATCATTGTAAGGAAAAGACCAGCAACAGCAAGTGGGATAGCAACAGCAGTTGCGACAGCAACACCTTTGTTTGTAAAGTCTCCACCTTGTACCATAATGATAGCGGCAGCAACAGAGGCAAGGGCAGCGTCAGGCGCAACCGCAGCACCGATGTTTGCCCAACCAAGAGCGATCATTTGTAGTGAACCACCAAGTATTACACCTGCTTCCAAGTGTCCTGTTACAAGACCAATCAAGGTACAAGCAACAAGTGGTTGGTGGAATTGAAATTGGTCCAAGATTCCTTCGAGTCCAGCAAGAAAGGCAACGAAGACCACTAAAATCATAGAAATAATTGACATATTCTAAATCCTTTCCATTATTGAACGTTGGCTTTTTTAATTAAGTCAAACAAATCTTTTTTGGAGTCATTTGGCACTTTACGTACGTCAAATTCCACTCCGAGGTCACGCAATTTTTCAAAGGTTGCAACATCGTCTTTGTCCATTGACAAAACGTTATTGACTATTGTTTTACCAGTTGAGTGAGCCATTGAGCCAACATTGAGTGTTTTGATATCGACACCACCTTCAACAGCACGAAGTGCATCTTGAGGAGTTTCAAAAAGAATCAGTGCATGTGTGTTACCAAAACGGGGGTCTTTTGCTACCGCAATCAATTTGTCAATTGGGACAACATTTGCTTTGACATTACCAGGAGCAGCTTGTTTGATTAACTCTTTACGAAGTTTATCAGCTGATACGGAGTCAGAAGCAACAATGATACGGTCTGCTTTAGAATCTGGTGTCCAAGCAGTTGCAACTTGACCGTGAAGAAGACGTGTATCGATACGAGCAAGATTGATTTTCAACTTGCCATCGCCGATAACGGTTCCTTCTGGAATAGCAGCTTGAGCAGTTGGTGCAGCCGGTGCACTTGCTACCTCAGCTACAGGATTTAGTTCTTCAGGAAGAGCTTTCACTCCGTCCTTGGCTTCTTTGATGATGTTTGCGGCAACAGCGTCAACGCCAGCATTGGCATCCATCATTCGTTCTGTATAAGCTTGAATCAACATTGGCAGATTCAAACCTGTAATGATCGCGAACTTACGGTCAGGATTTTCACCCATTACACGGCTAGCTTGGTTAAATGGAGAACCACTCCACAGGTCAGCCAAAACTAGAACTTCATCATTCGCGTCAAAAGCAGCCACAGCGTCATTGAACTTAGCATACAAATCATCAGGACCTTCATTTGGCATAAAAGTTACAACTTGAACTTTTTCTTGCTCACCAAAAATCATAGAACCTGATTGATGAATACCAGCAGCAAATTCACCATGGCTTGCAATAATGATTCCGATACTCATTATTGTCTTTCCTCCTTATAAAATGTTTGACTTAAGTTTAAGAAAAATTTAAGACTACTTAATTATAAAACGTTTTCATGAAAAATGCAATAGTTTGAGCTAAAAAATCAAAATCTTTCATATTTTTGACAGATTGTAAACGGACAAAAATAGCAATTTAAACAATATATTAACTTTGAAAAGCGATTGGAAAAATAATGAAAGTTTTGAAAAAATAATTCTATCTACATGAATTATTGAAGAAGAAAGAGGAGAATCAATAAAAAATCTAGAAACATTTTAAATTTAAAAAACAAAATTTATAATATTTAATTTATGGCATAAATAAACTGATAGAAAATAATTGAAAATCAACAGCTGATGAGACTGCTCCATGATTGCTAGTGCACAATCAGTTGCAGAAAAATGAAATCTGGGAAGATTACGTGTAAATATTAAAGAGTCGGGCAGAAAACCTGTCCAACTCTAAGTCTCATTATAAAAATAGTTTCAATAATTGATGAGCGACTCCGTCTTGGTCATTGGTCAGCGGCAGTTGCTCATCTGCGTAAGGAAGAAGTGTTTGGCTAGCGTTTTTCATGGCATAGCCAGTACCTGCAAAAGCTAACATCTCTGTATCATTGTGTTCGTCACCAAAAGCAATCAAATCTTTTCGCTCTACGTTCAGAACCTCTAATAAATATTTCAAAGCAAAAGCTTTGTTGACGCCTTTTGGAGTGCATTCAAGGATATTGAGCGGACCGCCCCAAGTGTTGATAGATAATTGTTGTTGATAAAATTGATTCAACTCATCCGCCAAAGCATATTTATCATTGGCATGCGTTTGCAAAAGGATACAGTTGGGATTTTTGGTAACCAATTCTGGATTAAATTGATTTTCAGGTTGAAAAGATTCTACACCAAATAATTTCGGGTCGGCAATCGTTTCATTGGGAGCTGTGATATAAAATTTCTTTCGATATTCTCCAGCAATGAAGTCTGCTTCAATTTCTTCCTTCCTTTTGACAATGTCTAATAGATATTCCTTATCTAAAGTGATACATCTTTCCTGTTGCCATTTTTTCTCAGGGATATGGGTCAAAGAGCCATTAAAGTTGATCATTGGAGTGTGTAGCTCCAATTCTTTATAAAATTCCCGTGCCATTCGATAAGGGCGTCCAGTTGTGATGACAACATGATGTCCTTTTTTAGAAATTTTTTTAATTGTTTCTTTTGTAAATTCAGATAGTTTGCTGTCAGAATTGAGCAAGGTTCCGTCTAAATCTACTGCAATTACTTTTTTTGTCATAGTCTACTCTTTCATTTGTGCTGTTTTCTATTATAGCAGATTTTAAGATGAAAGTGCAGAATTTGTGATATAATGTTTTCTTATATAATGAAGGAGGAAATCGAGTATGCGTAAAACAATTATCATTCATATTTTCTTTGCGATTATTTCTGCCATCGTTTATGCCGAAGGAATTTTGACAAAAGGTCCAGATTTGATTTGGAATATGTTTCTAGCTTTGGTTGCCTATGATGCGGCTTTTATAGCCATTCAATTTAAGAAAAAATGGTTTTTCTTACCTGTAGCAATTCTTTGGCTGATGTTTTATCCCAATACGTTCTATATGATTACAGACTTGGTACACATGCACTGGGTGAGTGATACCTTGTGGAATCGAGAAAGTCTGCATCTTTTTATGGCCTTTGTTCCAAGTATTTTCTTCGGGGTTCTATGCGGAATAGAGAGCTGGAATTTGATTTCGGGCTATTTGAAGCTCAAATGGTGTCTGGAATATTTGGCTATTGGAGCTGTCTCATTTTTATCGAGTCTCGCGATTTACATTGGTCGCTATGATCGGCTCAATTCTTGGGATCTAGTCAGTCATCCTACATTAGTCTTTGAGCGATTGACAGCTGCTTTGCAAAGGGAGCGCCTGCTATTCATTTTAGGGTTTACCTTTATTCAAATCATGTCCTTGGTCTTTTTGAGTAAAAATCAGTCTAAATAAATATTTTCTGTATAAAACATTGAATTAATTTGTTTATTTTTAAAACTTCTATTGAAATCGTGAATATTTTGTGATATTATATCCACTATCGTTCGTAAAATTTAAGGAGATTTTAAAAATGGACAAGTTTTTTAAACTAAAAGAGAACGGTACGACTGTTCGTACAGAAGTTCTTGCTGGTTTAACCACTTTCTTTGCAATGAGTTATATTCTCTTTGTCAACCCTGAAATGCTTAGTCAAACAGGCATGCCAGCACAAGGTGTTTTCTTGGCGACTATCATTGGGACTGTTGCAGGGACGCTGATGATGGCTGTATATGCCAACATTCCTTACGCTCAGGCGCCTGGTATGGGACTGAATGCTTTCTTTACTTATACCGTTGTGTTTGCACTGGGGTATACTTGGCAAGAAGCACTTGCCATGGTTTTCCTTTGTGGGATTATCAGCATTATTGTTACGCTAACCAAAGTTCGTACAATTATTATTCATGCAATTCCAGAAAGTTTAAAATATGCTATTTCTGGTGGGATTGGGATTTTTCTAGCTTACATTGGAGTTAAAAAAGCTGGACTTTTAAAATTCTCAATTGATCCGGGAACTTATAGCGTTACAGGAAAAGGTGCTGATAAGGCACAAGCAGCTATTACAGCCAATGGAATGGCAACGCCGGGCTTGGTAGATTTTAACAACCCAGCTGTTCTTGTAGCTTTGTTTGGAATTTTCATCACCATTTTCTTTGTTCTCAAACGCATTCGCGGAGGGATTGTTCTCTCCATTGCAGCAACAACAATCCTAGCCATTTTGGTAGGGGTCGTAGACCTTTCAAAGATCAATTTTGCTTCCAATAATATCGGTGCTGCTGTTCAGGATTTAGGAAAGATTTTTGGTGCGGCACTAGGTAAAGATGGCTTGTTGGCTTTGTTTGCAAAACCAGCTCGCCTTCCAGAAGTGCTTCTAGCTATTTTGGCCTTTTCATTAACAGATATTTTTGATAATATTGGAACTTTGATTAGTACAGGGCGCAAAGCGGGCATCTTTAACATTGCAGATGAAGAAGCTGCTAAAGATTCGTCTGGCCTTCAAACTAAAATGGATAAGGCATTATTTTCAGACATGGTTGGTACAACGATTGGTGCGATTGCAGGAACTTCAAATGTTACGACTTATGTAGAAAGTGCAGCTGGAATTGAAGCGGGCGGTCGTACTGGCTTGACAGCGCTTGTCGTTGCGGCTTTGTTTGCTGTGTCAAGTTTCTTTAGTCCACTTCTTGCTATTGTACCAACAGTAGCGGTAGCCCCTATTCTTATCATTGTGGGAATTATGATGCTTTCCAGCATGAAAGATATCGAATGGGATGATTTGTCAGAAGCAGTACCAGCGTTCTTCACATCTATTTTTATGGGCTTTACTTATAGTATTACTCATGGTATTGCCGTAGGATTCATCATGTATACTTTTGTGAAAATCATCAAAGGTGAAGCCAAGGAAGTCCACCCTATTATCTGGGTATTGGATGCTTTATTTATCCTAAACTTTATTAGTCTAGCTTTGGCTTAATGATTGGGAAATAGCTAGTTCTTTGGAACTAGCTTTTCTTTTGTCAAATTTTAGCAGAAACAGAAAAATTTTGATATAATAGTAGAATGTTTAGCCATAATGAAGATGAGTTGATGGCGTGGGGCGAGAAATTGGGTGCTTTACTCCAAAAACAAGATGTGTTGATTTTAACGGGTGACTTGGGTGCTGGGAAAACAACCTTCACCAAAGGTTTAGCGCGTGGACTGGGTATCAAACAAATGATCAAAAGTCCGACCTACACTATTGTACGAGAATATGACGGACGCCTGCCGCTTTATCATTTGGACGTTTATCGCATTGGGGAAGATCCAGATTCTATTGATTTAGACGATTTTCTCTTTGGAGATGGAGTGACGGTTATTGAATGGGGCGAATTGTTGGGAGATAGTTTGCCAAGTGACTATCTCAAATTGACAATTTTAAGAAAAAATGATGGTCGAGAATTGGTCTTTGATGCAAAAGGACATCGAGCTGAGAAACTGCTTGAGGAATTTGTCAATGGCTGAGTTAGAGCTAGTTATAAGAGAAGCAGAACCTCAAGACGCCAAATCTTTAATTGATTTTCTTAATCAAGTTGGAAAAGAATCAGATTACATGACATTAGATGACGCAGGGATTTTGATGACAGAAGAGCAGATGAGCTCTTTCATTCAACATCAAGCCGCGTCAGATAACCAGATTTATCTAATTGCACTATTAGATAATGAAATTGCTGGGCTTGTGAGCATTACAGCTGATTTTCATGAGCGAATTCGCCATATCGGGCAGGTCTTTATCGTGGTTAAAAGAGCATTTTGGAATCAAGGCTTAGGGAAATTTCTTCTAGAAGAAGCGATAGACTGGGCAGAGAATTCTGAAGTGATTCGACGATTAGAATTGACCGTACAAGTCAGAAATGAGCGGGCGGTTCATTTGTATCAAGTGTTTGGGTTTGAGATTGAGGGCATTCAAAAAAGAGGAGCCTATCTTTCAGAAGGGAAATTTCTTGATGTTTACCTAATGGGAAAACTGATAGATTAGAATAAATATGTTTAAAAAAATTATCTTAATGTTTTTGAGCTTGTGTCTTGTAACGGTTGCAGGACTAGGCGTTTATGGATTTACGATTTATAACCAATCAACAGATGCTTTGTCTAAGACTTATAAAAGCTTTGGGAAAGAAACAAATGTGATTGCCGCTACCAAACCTTTGACCTTGCTTTTGATGGGGGTAGATACAGGTAGTGGATCACGCTCAGATCGGTGGGCTGGAAATAGTGATTCCATGATTCTCGTAACAGTTAATCCTAAGACAAAAAAAACGACAATGATGAGTTTGGAAAGGGATATTCTTACCAAAATTAAAACCGCTGATGGGACAACGCAAGCAAAGCTTAATGCGGCTTATGCAAATGGTGGAGCTGATTTAGCTATTTCCACAGTGCAAAAGATGATGAATATTCACATTGACCGCTCTGTGCTTATCAATATGAAAGGTCTGGTACAATTAGTTGATGCTGTTGGGGGCATTACGGTCAATAACACCCTTGGTTTTCCTATCTCGATTGAAGAAAACGAGCCAGAATATAAAGCAGTTGTTGAACCAGGGGAACAACATATCAATGGTGATCAAGCACTGGTCTATTCTCGCATGCGTTATCAAGATCCGGAAGGGGATTATGGACGTCAAAAGCGCCAACGTGAAGTGATTCAAAAAGTAGTCCAAAAAGTGCTGAGCTTAAACAGTGTCAGCCACTATCAAGCAATTTTAAAAGCTGTTAGCAACAATATGCAGACCAATGTAGAGTTGTCTTCTGGCAGTATTCCGCAATTATTAGGTTACCAAGATGCTTTTAAAAATATTGAAAGTAAGCAATTGAAAGGTGAGGGTGCCACTTTACCAGACGGTGGATCTTACCAAATCGTAACTTCGGAGCATATGTTGGAAATGCAAAATGTTCTGAGAAAATCGCTTGGCTTGGACGAAGTGACTGAATTGGAAACCAATGCGGTTTTATATGAAGAATTGTATGGCAGTGCTGCTCCTAGTTCCGGTCAGTCAGGAAATGACGCAACAACTGGTGCTGCTGATTTTTCTGCGTATTCAAGCAATCCTTATGGAACAGATCAAAATGGACAGTATTATGGTCAATACGGACAATGACATAATAAAAAAGAATTTAGCGTGTGTCTAAATTCTTTTTAACTTCTTAGTTGATGTGAGCCTTCCAGATATCTTGAATTTGCTGAAGTCGAGCAGTAGAGTCTTGCTCAAAAAGTTTGAATTGGTAAGTCAAATCCTGTGAAATTGTTTGGAGATTGTCTTTTTGCTCTTGAACGACTTGGAGATTTCGTTGAATATTTTGTAGATTGTCTTGAATCCTGTCCATTAGCTCATAACTTTCAACAGCCTCGTTCATGAGTTTTTCTCTATTTTTAACAAGGAAAAAGCTGGCTGCAGCTGCACCGGTGAATAATAATAGATTACTAAGTTTCATGGTTTCTCCTTATGCTTTTGAAATTTTTTCGGCTAATTCTGCAAGAGCAGGGAAGTTTGGTTCGTGCGCCACGAAAGTCAGTTTTAAATCATCATTTTCTGTATAGCGTGGTGCTAAATGGACATGTGTATGGAAGACAGATTGACCGGCAATTTCTTCGTTGTTATTGATGATATTCATCCCCTTTGCACCAGTAGCCTTCATCACTTTACGAGCAATATCTGGAATACGTACAAAGAGTTGACTGGCAGCTTCACCGTCCATTTCAAGCATGTTGCGGAAATGTTTTTTAGGGACAACCAAGGTATGTCCGAGCGTTACTTGTGAGACGTCTAAAAATGCTAGAATTACATCGTCTTCATATACTTTAGAAGCTGGAATTTCTCCTGCAATAATCTTACAAAAAATGCAATCTGCCATCAAATTTACCTCTACTTTGTTAGATTTTGTTATAATATAAGAACATTATACCAGAATTTGGAGAAAATATGTTAGAAATAAAAGGGCTTATAGGGGGCTATGTGAATATCCCTGTTTTAAAAGACATCAGTTTCACAGTAGGAAATGGGGAACTGGTGGGGTTGATTGGTTTGAATGGTGCGGGTAAATCCACTACAATCAATGAAATTATCGGACTTTTAACTCCTTATAAAGGTGAAATTTTAATTGACGGTGCCAAACTGCAAGATAGTCCTACGGCTTATCGTAAGAAAATTGGTTTTATTCCGGAAACACCTAGTTTGTATGAGGAATTAACGCTGCGCGAGCATATTGAAACGGTTGCTATGGCTTATGATGTGGAGCAAAAGGTGGCTTTTGCACGCGTGGAAAAATTATTGACGATGTTTCGCTTGAAAGAAAAATTAGATTGGTTTCCGGTGCATTTTTCTAAGGGGATGAAGCAAAAAGTCATGATTATCTGTGCATTTGTGGTTGACCCCAGCCTTTTTATCGTTGATGAACCATTTTTAGGACTTGATCCAGTTGCCATTGCTGACTTGATAGAGCTTTTGGAGGATGAAAAGGTAAAAGGCAAGTCAATTCTTATGAGTACGCATGTGCTGGATTCGGCAGAAAAGATGTGTGATTCATTCGTGATATTGCATAAGGGAGAAATCCGAGCTAAAGGCAATTTAGCAGAATTACGAGCAGAATTTGCCATGCCAGAAGCTAGTCTCAATGACATTTATCTAGTTTTGACAGAAGAGGCGAGCTTATGAGAAATCTGTTTCAAAAGCGCAGGCAAGTATTTCGCAATCAATGTTTGAAGTATTCACGCTATGTTTTTAATGACCATTTTGTCCTCTTTTTATTGGTCTTTATTGGCTTTTTAGCTGTTCAATACAGTCAACTGTTACGAAATTTTCCTAAAAATCACCTGCCAATCATTCTTGCTTTAGTGGTTCTTTTGTTCTTATTATTGCCTTTGGGACGAATCGCGACTTATATGGAAAAACCAGATAGTCTGTTTTTATTGGTCAAAGAAGAGGAATTAAAAAGCTACCTACAAGAACAAACGCGTTTATCTTATCGATTATGGGTCTTGCTTCAAACCGTTGTGTTGTTACTATTAGTACCGCTTTTTCTTGCCTTAGGCATGCCGCTTTGGGGCTGGTTTATTCTTGTTTTTCTTATGTTGATAGCAAAATGGTTCGTATTTTTGCAGAAAAGTCAAAAATTTTACCAAGGTGCAGGGGTGAATTGGAGTTATCTCATTGCTTATGAAGAAAGACGTAAGCAGACAATCCTACGTTTCTTTGCTCTCTTTACCAATGTCAAAGGAATTTCTAATAGTGTGAAACGCCGTGCGTATCTTGATGGTTTGACAAATATTCTACCCAAAAGACAGTCAACTACTTGGCAAAATATATATTTGCGTTCTTATTTACGAAATGGTGATTTTCTGGCCTTGACTATACGGTTGCTGTTTCTGTCTCTTTTGGGAATTGGCTTTATCAGTCAATCATGGATTGCGGCTATTTTCGTGGCTTTGTTGAATTATCTCTTGCTATTTCAGTTGACAGCCTTGTACAATGCTTTTGATTATCAATATTTGACGTTCTTATTTCCTTTGGAAACTGGATTGAAATTAAAAGGAGTGAAACAAGTGATTATTCTTATTGGCTACAGCGTGCTTTTTGTGGAAACAATGATGGCTTTGTTGTTTTTCCAAGATAGAGTAGCTTTGCTTTTTATGATTGGAATTACATTGCTACTTTATTTCATCTATTTACCATTTAAATTAAGAAGTTTGGTTGACTAAAGGAAGTAAAATTAGTAAAATAGATAGGAAACTTTTTACGGAGGGGAATAATGGACTTGGTTGATAATGAGCTAACTCTGACGCCGATTGCAGGCAAGAGTGGAAAAGCCTACATGGGCACCTATCCAGATGGGGCGCGCGTTTTCGTCAAGATGAATACAACCCCAATCTTAGTAGGTTTAGCTAGAGAACAAATTGCACCACAACTATTGTGGAGTCGTCGCATGGCAGATGGCAACGTTATGAGTGCGCAAGAGTGGCTGTCAGGAAAGATCTTGACACCAGCTGAAATGGACAAAAAGCAAATTGTAAATATTTTGACACGGCTGCATCGTTCACGTCCTTTGATGACACAGTTGCGTCGGTTGGGTTATGCTTTGGAGACGCCAGCAGATTTATTGGAATCTTGGTTAGAACATGCACCATTGGCAATTGGAAATAATCATTACTTGCGGTCGGTTTTAAATGATATGCGTAGTCATTTACCACAATTTCGCGAGGATTATGCAACAATTGTGCATGGCGATGTGCGTCATAGTAACTGGATTGAGACAGATAGTGGATTGGTGTATTTAGTAGATTGGGATTCTGTTCGATTGACAGATCGTATGTTTGATGTGGCTCATATATTAAGCCATTATATTCCAGAGGTGCGTTGGAAAGAATGGTTGACCTACTATGGCTATCGGTATAATGAAACGGTATTGAAAAAATTGTACTGGTATGGTCAGTATGCTTACCTATGTCAGATTGCTAAGTATTATGAAAATGCAGACTTGGAAAATGTGAATCGGGAGATTTATGCACTACGTAACTTCCGTTCAAAATACGGGAAAAAGGTGTCATGAGAGTTAGAAATCGTAAAGGGGCGACGGAATTACTAGAAGCAAACCCACAATATGTAATTTTAAATCCTGCTGAAGCAAAGGGCAAGTGGCATGAGATTTTTGGGAATAAGCACCCCATTCATATTGAAGTGGGAAGTGGAAAGGGTGCGTTTGTTTCAGAAATGGCAAAAGCTCATCCAGAAATTAACTATATCGGAATTGATATTCAAAAATCCGTTTTGAGTTACGCCTTGGATAAGGTTTTAGCAACTGATGTTCCCAATATCAAGCTCCTTTGGGTAGATGGTTCTGATTTGACCAACTACTTTGAAAATGGAGAGATTGATCGTTTGTATCTGAATTTTTCTGATCCTTGGCCCAAGAAACGCCATGAAAAACGGCGCTTGACCTACAAATCTTTTCTCGATACCTTTAAGCAAATTTTACCAGAACATGGTGAGATTCATTTCAAAACAGATAATCGTGGTCTTTTTGAATATAGCTTAGTGAGCTTTTCTCAATACGGGATGAAACTAAATGGTGTTTGGTTAGATTTACACGCGAGCGACTTTGAAGATAATGTGCTGACAGAGTACGAGAAAAAATTTGTCAACAAAGGTCAAGTCATCTATCGGGTTGAGGCAGAGTTTTAAGGTGAAATAGATAATTGAAAGAGGCTGGGCAAAAAGTGTCCCAGCTTCTATCAGATTTAGTAATAAAGGAATAACGCAGTAGGTGATTGGGCTCTTCATTCGCTGTTCAAGCTCGGAAGAGCACTTTTGGCGAAAACTTCGTTTTCTTCATCTACAACCTTAAA